>JBEIGW010000005.1:0-27694 GCA_040381655.1 Deltaproteobacteria bacterium | reverse complement strand
GTGCTCTACCAACTGAGCTACCGAGGCAGCGTTGGAGCGGAAGACGAGGGTCGAACTCGCGACATTTAGCTTGGAAGGCTAATGCTCTACCAACTGAGCTACTTCCGCACACGCAGGGACTTCAGATCAACAAAACCCCTGGCTCTGCTGAATCCGGTTTGGCCCTTCGGATGGCAGACTTGGTGGTGGATGGGGAAGGATTCGAACCTTCGAAGACTATTGCCAACAGGTTTACAGCCTGTCCCCTTTGGCCACTTGGGTACCCATCCTCAAGCCGGCACGTCAGACCTGGAGCTGGCGATGGGACTTGAACCCGCAACCTGCTGATTACAAATCAGCTGCTCTACCAATTGAGCTACGCCAGCAAATCGGACATTGCAACACCACTTTTCCAGGACGACTATGCCGTTGAGCTCAGCTATTAAGCACGCAGATCTCAAGGCGAATGCACAAATCCCGAAAAAGCGAGAGCATTTGATACAATCAGACATGTCCACTGTCAAGCAAAGTAAATTTGCGAAATGTCGATTTTTTGTCAAAAATGCAGCAGGTTGCCTCTTTATAGTGCAACCTCAGGGCTTGCCTTTAAGCTCATGAACTAAAATCCCAGCGGCAACTGAAACATTCAAGGAATCTAGAGAGTTTGAGCATCCGGGGATACTCACTATGACATCGCACTTTTTGAGGACCGACTGACTTATCCCTTTGTCCTCAGATCCTAGCACCAAGACTTGCCGCTTATAGCGCCCCCGAACGCTGCCCACCGCCTCTCCATCCATGGCGGCACCGAGAACCCAAAAATCCTTGGATTTAAGCTCTTCAATAGCCCGCGCGACATTAACGACGACGACCAGCTCAGTCAGTGCAAACCCGCCCTGTGCCGTATTCACACTAGACTGAGTCAACAGGACCTGTCTACGCTCAGGAACTATAACGTGCCGCACACCGAAAAAAGCCGCTGAACGCACGATAGCCCCTAAATTTCTTGGGTCAGAGATGTGATCAAGCACCAGAACAAGACTGCTTTCCTCATCCGTTTCGCGGTCTAAATCTGAAATGAAGCGCGACCAGTCTTGCATCTCATGCTGAACGTGCGCCCAAACCGGAGTTGGTTGCACCGTTCCCTGCTCATGAGTTTCACTGACGGTCTGAAAGGAAATATCAAAATCCTGAAGTTGCTCCTGGACTGTTTTTAAGGACCGCTCTTTGACAAACACTTTTCGCACAGACTTTGGTTTGTGGCGAAGATACTCACGAACGGCTGCCACGCCCTCAACAATAAATAATCCCTCAGGCATGGAAGAACGCGCCGGCTTTGCTGCAGAAACCCCGGTATTCCGGCCTTTGTCTCGCTCGAATTTAAAATTTCGAGCACCACTCCGACGGCCATCTCTTGATTTCACTGAGCGATCTCCTGGAATTCTTTTTTCACCTTTTTAGCAACGTCAAACGGTAATAAGTCACCAGACATTTGCAAAAGATAACGCGTCAAAGCTCCGACGCGCTGGCGAAAGTAAAGCACACGCTGTCTGTTCACAACACACTGCTGCAAGATATTGTGAACAGAATCTGCCATTAAAGCGCCCTCATCATCCAAGTAAATGGTCGAGCTGCCGTCGGCATTCAAACCCAGCGCAAATTCATTGAGATTCTTAATTGGGATTTTTACCGCAACAGTTGCGAAAGCCCCCTTCACCACTTGATGAAGCATCTGATACGCATCGATTGCCGACTTCAAGCTACCAGACGAGCTTTCAATATTGACTGCGGTGACAGGAGCTAAACTTTCCAAGCGCACAAGACCGCGGGCATGCAGATCATGCAGAGCCACAAGTGTATTAACCTGCGTCAATTTACTCCTTTCAACCACCTCTCGAACTAAAGGACCGTCCTTACAGAGCTCAAGAATGTCACCAATAAAGGTGCCGGGCTGGACGGACTCAATGATCTGATCATCATGCGGGAAAACCCTCGATTCATCGGGCACTATCCGCGATGAAAATGCTCTAAATTGAGATCCAAAACTGTAAGCTGAGTCCAAAAGCTCTGACGTACCCTCTTCAAAAGCGACCTCAACAGGCGCCTGGGACTGATGCATTTCGATGTAAGAATGATCCACCAAAAAAACGCTACGAAATATTTCGCGAACCTGGCTTTTTAGCGCATTCCAAAGGTCGGTATTACTAAAATCACCGCTTTTTAGAAGGACCTGCCCAAACTTTGTCTTCCGGTCAACTTGCACGGCGAAATTTGTCAGCTGCTCGAGAGAAATGACATCATCTCGGTAAATAACCTCACCAAGCCGATCATCCATAAGATCTGATGCCGCGAAAACACACTCGCCGCCGCTAAAATACAGCTTTTTTCTAACAAACCCCAAATCGACCAGCACCATGCCCGACCAACGCCGATGATTCATTCCAAAAAGCAAGTCATACAGCATATCGTTCGAACAAAAAGCGACGCCGGCCGATGACCCTGGATTAGCTCCTTGTCCACTTGGAAACAACAGGATGCGAGATCCCGCCAAAGCGGTCGCTTCCCAGGCTGACGAACCTTTCTCCGCTGATAACGTCGACGTCAATCCTGATATCAAAACACCCTCAGCCGTGGTGGTAATCTTAATTGATTTGTCAGTCATGGTTGCCCCTACCCTTTGAGTTTTTTCGGGTCGATATCAAAAGACTTCAACTTCCGATGCAAATTACTTCGTTCAATATTTAAAACGTCCGCTGTCCTTGAAACGTTCCACTCGTTTTCTTCAAGTTTATCAAGAATGTAGGAACGTTCAAAGTCGCTTTTGGCATCTCGCAATGTTTGAGCTTTTCTAGCGTCGTCATGGCTGACAGCCAAAATTTCCGGAGGCAAATCACTCAAACCTATCTCAGGCCCAGCACTCATAATTGCAATCCGCTCGAGATAGTTCTTTAACTCCCTCACATTCCCCGGCCAATGATAGTCCACCAGAGCTCGAACCGCCTCATCTGTCAATGACAGACGGGTCCCATGCCCAGTTGCGATATCGCGCAAAAAATGACTTATAAGCAGCGGAATATCCTCTTTACGCTCTCTGAGCGGCCTTACGTTGATGGGAATCACGTTCAAGCGATAAAAAAGATCTTCTCGAAATCTCCCGTTCTTGATTTCTTGCTGAAGATCCCGATTGGTCGCGGCGATCACCCTCACATCAACCGCTATTGTTTGATGTCCGCCCACGCGCTCAAAAACTTTCTCTTGAAGCACCCGCAAAATCTTGGCCTGCGTCTTTAGAGACATATCTCCGATTTCATCAAGAAAGATCGTGCCTTGGTGTGCCTGTTCAAATCGTCCCTTTCGATCATTTATCGCATTCGTGAAGGCTCCCTTCACGTGACCAAATAACTCCGCTTCGATGAGCTCATCTGGAATAGCCGCGCAATTTATCGCGACGAACGGCTTATCGGCCCTCGGGCTGTGTCCGTGGATCATTCGGGCCACAACGTCCTTCCCAGAACCATTTTCTCCCGTTATCAATACCGACGCATTCTTCGGGCCAACAGCGGCGACCTGCTTTCTAACCAGCTCCACCGCCGCAGAAATGCCAATAATATCTTGATAGGATTTCGACGCCTCTGGCTGACTCCCTATCAAAACCTTTGCCTGCTCTAAAAGTGAAACAATTTTCTGTAACTCGAGAGGTTTCTCCAAAACATCAAAAGCACCCAGTCGCGTTGCTTTCACAGCGGTCTCGATAGTTGCATGCCCACTCATGATGACAACTGGAAGTTTGCTATTGAGCTCTCTAAGCTTTTGCAAGACCGAGATCCCGTCCATTCCGGGCATCCAAATGTCCAAAAACACGAGGTCGGGCAGGGAGACCCTGCATTCAATCAAGGCTTTTTCACCATTCTCAACGGCCAAGGATTCCCATCCTTCATCCTCAACAACTCCGGACAAGCTCTCACGAATGCCTCGCTCATCATCCACGATCAGCGCTTTTAGTTTATTTGAGCTAGGTTTCACGCTTTCATCCTATTCACTACGGGAATTTCTATTCGGAATTTTGTACCCTCAGGGCCAGAATATGCAATACGCACGTACCCACCATGATCACCCACCACTTGATTTACCATTGCTAGTCCAAGCCCGGTACCACTTTCCTTGGTGGAAAAATACGGTTCAAAAACCCGGTCCCGGATCTCCTCCGGGATTCCCACCCCATTATCGGAAATCTCAACCACACCTGAGTCTATGGACGGCTCATGCATGGTCTGAACAGTTATCACGCCAGGCCTGCTACCAGCAGCCACCGCATCCACAGCGTTGGAAACTAAATTGACAATGACCCTGTTAAATTGCACGGGATCGAGGCTTAGAGTGGGGACCTGACCGTAATTTTCAACGAATTTAACGTTCATGTAACCTTGTCTGTAAACCTCAACCGCAGATCGGACAATTGTATTTAGATCCGCCGGACGGGCTTCAATGGTTGGTAATCGAGCAAATTTACTGAACTCATTGACCAAATCCCTCAATGCATCCACCTGGACAAGGATAGATTGGATGCAGTTCTCAAATACTTTGCGATCATCACCATCGAAACGATTGACGAAACGACGAAGCAGCCGCTCGGCAGAAAGTCTTATTGGCGTGATTGGATTTTTAATTTCATGAGCAATCCGGCGCGCAACCTCTCGCCATGCCGTCGCACGCTGCATACGAATCCGGTCTGTGGCATCATCGATGACTAGAACTGTTCCCTGAAATTCTCCTAATTTTGACTCTATGACTGTGCCTGCTACATACACTGTGGCTTCAACACCAAACTCGCGCAGATCCAACTCACGAGCCACCGCACTTTCTCCAGTCTGGCCCATGCCCAGTAGGGCGTCGTACAACGTAGCCCCCAGGCAATCTCGCGCATTTAACCCGATCGGATTTGTAAATTTTAGACCAAGCATCTCAATAGCTGCATCATTAAATGCAGTGATCACACCATTTGCATCAATCGCAACAATCCCAGAGGCAATATTTTCAAAGACCACTTCCATATAACGCCGACGCCGGTCCATCTCACGGTTAGACTCCTCGAGCTTGAATCGCCCGACTTCAACCTCAGTCTTCTGTCTAGCTAAGTCTGTGGTCATCGAATTAAAAGCGGGCGTTAGCTTTCCTATCTCATCATCTGTAGATTTCTGTAACTTTACTCCGTAGTTACCAAGTGCAACCTCTTTAGTGGCCTCCGCTAAAAGCTGCAGAGGTCCGGTTATCCCTCGAGCTACGTAAAACCCCAACCACAACGCGGCAAAAATAATCAGCAATGTAATGACGGTAACCAAAACAAGGTAACTGACTCGCACCAATTGGGCGCCCGGCTTAAGAGTGGATAAGCCGTCAAGGATCGTCTGAATATTGGCAAGAACAGGAACATCAAATCTCTCTTCAACAACCACAACTGCAGCAAGGCTACTATCAGAAAAGCGAACGGGTACCGCCGCCCTTACAACATCTTTGCCATCCTCTACCGTCACGGTTGAAGCACTGATCAATGATTTTTTATAGGCAAAACGGTTACGCATATCGACAAAGGCTGCCGCGCTTGCGCTATTATCCGTTCGCGAGCCAACCATCATGGAGTCTCGATTCAGCAAGGTCCCACTTGTATCGTAAACTCGAAGGGACTGGACGCCATAGTCAATCTCAAGTCCGCCAAAATCAGCCGCGATCGGCAAGGCGGCCGAAGGTGTGGCGCCGTCGATCAACTTTATTCTTCCAGCAGCTAGACGAGCAATACCCTCAAGCCTTTTTTGATTCTGCAGATATATTTGCGCGCCAGCATCTCGAGTCTGCTGCGTGGTGGCCTTAACTCGTCCACCAAACCATTCGTCAAAACTTTTTGTTATGAACCTCGTACTCACGTAAAAAACCAAGACCGTAGGAACCAATGAGAATACAATCAAGACACCGACAAGTTTGATCCTTAAGTTACTACCAAAGATACCGCGCCGCCGGTCAACCAAAAGCTTAGCCAGATTTCGCACCACTAAAAGAATCAAGAGTATCGCGAGGAAGACATTCAAATTAATGATGCCATAGTAAAATATGGAGGCCAGAAGCGTATGGTCTTTGGCCAAAGCTTCACTCAGGTTATAAAGCCGAGCCTCCAACCGACTTATCCCGATCAGCATCGTGGCGACGCCAATCGTTACAAAAACCTCAAATAACCGGCGTCGATCAAATGCTACGGCGCTCATGGCATCTGCCACTCGATTGGTATCCGGGCGAAGATGCGGCCACCACGGGAAAATCGAAGTTCGTTGGAACCTTTTTTAGCTATTTTATCGTATTTCACGTTTTCGTTGCCGCGCACGTTCGTTCGAATTTCAATCACTCGAACCATATCTTTTGAACTCAGGCGCAAAACGTCGCCGGGCTGAATTTTTCGAACTGAACCGTTCACGTTTAGTTCGATTGCTAGGAGCTCGGGCTCCAAAATATTAAGCATGACCTCGCCACTGACGGCCCCTTGTCCAGACACCTGAATTTTGTATTGCTTGCCGTCTCCTGCAACACTTCGTTTCTTGCTTAGATGGCGTCCTGTATCAATGACCCATCCGCGGTCATCGCCAGAGGCTTTGCTATTTGCACCTCTAAAACCCACTAAATCGACAAGTTCAACCTGGACTGACTTATCTAATAGAGTCGCTTCAACAATGGTCACGAGATCCCCAAAGACAACATCGAGACTCCCGCCCGCATCGACTTTTTTACGCTCACCGTTAATGTCCACAACCAGCGAATCAAGACGGTTCTCGGCTTTGTCTCCTGCTTTTGCAGGAGAGCCCGTCGACCCCGAGGTCATGGCCGGGGACGCATTCGATGATAAGAGAGCGGCCAAAATGAGTGACAACTTGATGCAGGTGATTTTACGGTTCACATGGACCCCTGGAAAATGCTACGTTTGAGCTTGGTTTAAGGAATCTATCCCATAGTGTTTCTCAATTTTGCAGAGAACTCAAATGCTTACTATTGATGCTCCGAAAATATCCGAATTTCGAGCCTTTATGAGCGAAAAAGGCAAACAAAAATCCACCCTGGAGAGCTATTGCCGGGATCTTGCAAACTTTTTAGGATTTTTGAACCAATCCAATACAGCCACAGGGGACATCAGTGGCGAGCTGCTTGAGGAGTACAAAGGCTGGCTATTAAATCGCGGCGCCAAGCATAGTAGCATTCGTCGTGGCGTGATCGCGATTCGAATGTTCTTTAGATGGCTTGAAGAGAGTGGTCAGCTTCATGGTAATCCGCTTGAGAGTTTATCGATACCGTCTCACGAGAATCTTGCCGCCCGGCACATCCCAGAAGAAAAAATCACCCTGATGTTGAGCTCGGCGCATCTCGCCCCCAATGCCATCAAAGCAGCCCGCGACCAGACCTTGCTTCTTTTGCTATCACGGGAGGGGCTCAAAGCATCGGAGCTTGTGGCGCTACGTTGGTCAAACTTTTTTGCAACCGGGGAGTCCGCTCGGCTGTCAATCCCCGGAGACCGCGCGCGTACCATCGACCTCGAAGCTGAAACCTCCGCGGCGCTAAGGAATTTTCGCAAAGTGATTCAAAGTGACAGCAGGACAAAAAATCAATTAGCGGCGTCCACGCCTCTGCTCATGTCTTTTAAAGGTGCTGACGCGCGAACAGCCCTTTTTGGGATTACGCGCCACGGTCTCAAATTTGCAATTTATGAACTTGGTGAAACCGCTGGGTTAAAACATCTCAATGCCGAGCAGCTTCGCCATGCGGCCATGTCTCGAAAAATTTCACTGGGGTTCACACCAGAAATGGTTATGAATCACCTAGGACTGAGGCGAATCGGGAATATCGGAAAGCACGTCCCAGCCTCTTCAATTAGTTTATAGTGGGCGTGCCAAACCAGACCGAAATGTTCTGAGATTCATTGATAAGCTTTGACGTAACTTTCAGAGTGTCATTGACGCCACGCTTAGCCCCAGGAATCCGCATGACAAGTTCGGCATAACCTGTACCTGGTACAAAATAAAAAGGCTGAATGATGGAGAAAATGCCGTTTATTGGCTGAAAGTATCCATCTGTGCCAACCAAAGTACCACTTAGATCATTTCGGTTGTACTGGCCCACAGTATTCGGCAACTTCACGCGCACATGAACATTATAGGGCTGTCCTTCCACAGGATTGGGAGGATTCGCCCAAACAGTAAAGCTCCCTTGCGTGACGGCTTGCTGCGGGACTGGAGCTTGGGGCATCGGAACGGTATTCGGCGTCGGGACATCTGCTCGCGGCGTCTGAGATGCGCCCTCGCGAGTATTCCCACCCGAAAATGACGCCTGCCGACAACCCAAAAAGGTCGTCAACACGGCCAGATAAACTAGACCCAACACCCGCCTCTGCCACAGCAAACTAGAACTATTCCGCATGATGACGTTCTCCTCTAAGGTTCACCTGTATCGGCATTTCTTAGCTGGAACTCAAAAAAATCATATTTCTCATTTAATTACAGATGGTTAAATCCGTAATTTGCGGCAATATTACTAGCTCTTAAGGGGACAAAATTAAGCGTTAGCGAGGTCTACTCAACTAGAAGCGAGACGATCCGAGGCAAAATGGCTGATCCGTTAGGCCTGAAATCTTAAGACGAATCCACTCACCCTTGGAGTTTAAGTGCTCATTCTGAAGTTCAGCAACCTCGGGAGGGATGCTGCAGATGCCGTTACCGGCAATCAATAGATGTTCGAGATCTTTCAGCCCTGACAAGGGAGACAAGTCAGTGATCTTATTTTTACTGACGTCAAGCCATCTCAACGTCGTCAAACCTGAAAACGATCTAAGGTCAGAAAACTCGTTTTCAGAAACAGTGATTGCGTCAACGCGAGTTAACCGATCGATACCCGCCACATCTGTTAAATTGTTCTTAGCGACATCGAGTAGTGTCATAGTCTCTGCCGAACTCGAGATATCCAGATACCGCAGTTGATTACCTGGCAAATGCAAGTATTCAAGTGACATCTTACTTACAGCCATTGCATTCGAAATTCGATTGTTGGATAGATAAAGCGCTTTTAAGTTTGTGAGGTGCGCCAAAGGATCTATATCAACGATCCCGTTGTTGGATAGTGATAAAACACGAAGCCGCTGTAATCCTGCCAAAGGTTTCAGGTCAGTGACCTGCGTTTCCGTTGCAAAAAACTCTTCCAAAAGTTTTAAGTTCGCAGCAGGTGAAATATCGGATAGCGGGTTAAAATTTACGTTCAGTTGGGCAAGATTTTTTAGACCTCTTAATGGCTGCAAGTCTTGGATGTCGTTTTTGGCCACAGATAAATTTTTCAGCTGAAACTGGTCCTCCAGTGGCGCAAGATCAGATGCTGGACCTCGTGCAGGATCAAAAGGATCTGGGTAGATATTTAAAAACCACCTCTCAAGTAAACGTTGAGCTGCCAGCTCGCAATTTTCCTGATTAGGTCGATCTTGCACCTTCATTTTAATCATCACAGCAAGCACGGTTTGACGCTGAGCGTCGGACTGTGGCGACAAGCAGTAGTCATAAAAGGGCTTCGCAACAACTATCGGCGCGAACAAAACCACCTGAACAATCAAAATAAACAGCGTAAATTGCTTCATAGAAGTTCCGCCTTCCCTTGACACACCCTGTTAAAAAACGCGCCCCTGTTCTATCAGAACAACTCGAGTCTACTCAGAACAAACATACGCCACAGCTATCAGGCGAACATCTCCCTCACCCCCACCCAGCACCCGACGCGCTGTCTCAGCAATGGAAAGCCCATCTTTAGAGCGAAACTCCATCGTGGCGAAGGCTTCTGAGTCCCTCGAAAAAACATATCGCAACGTGGGTGAATACTTGGACTCAGTGATTGCAGGAACTACGGTCTTGGTTCCATCATCATAGCTTTCTGAAACGTGTAGCCGGTTCGCTAATGCCTGCCAAACCGCGACGTTCAGAACAATAACATTGGACTTGATCTCTATGCCGCAAAGATTGTTTGGGCCACGACGCGGATAGTTCAGTGAAACATTTTTATCAGAGGCGTTGACCGAAAGATCAACGAAACTTCCGGCAAATAATGTCGTTGCAAACGCCCCATTAGGTTGCAGAACTAAAAACGCCCAAAAGAGCGCATGACAAGCAAATCGTCTCATTCTGATCCACCGAAAGTTGAGTTTAGTTAACGTTGTAAAAGCTTATCAGGCGATACAGATTCGCTCAATAAACAAGCGGACATCGGGTACTTGAATTTTGCGAAATTTAATGTGTTGTGGCGGAGAGAGAGGGATTCGAACCCTCGATAGCTGTTACACTATACCAGATTTCGAGTCTGGCGCCTTCAACCACTCGGCCATCTCTCCAACAAGAAAATCAAAAAGCCTTAGTCATCCATCAATCGGCTTCCGACGACTTGCGACGCTGGCGAAAAAAAGCCTTCAATACAGATCCACATTCTTCCGCCAGGAGACCATTTTTTACCAGAAACCTATGATTGAGGCGAGCATCTTCGTGCACACTGTAGAGACTGCCGCACGCCCCCGCCTTCGGATCGAGAGCTCCAAAAATAACCTCTGAAATTCGGGCCTGATAGATTGCTCCTGCGCACATCAAACAAGGTTCTAGAGTCACGTAGAGCTTTGCCCCGGCAAGGCGCCAGGCGTTAACGTTTTCCGACGCTTGCCTGATGGCCATAATCTCCGCATGTTCAATAGGACTTCGGCGAGTCTCGCGCAGGTTCCAACCTCGTCCAATGACTCGCCCCTCAAGAACAAGCAAGGCGCCAACCGGTACCTCACCCAAGTCTGCCGCTTTTTTAGCCAGATCTAGGGCCTCTCCCATGAACATCGCATCATCTTCAGAAAAAATGTGCCCACCATTCATCGATCAGTCATCTCCACAGGAATATCACGAGCCTTGGCGCGGTCCTGGCGACCTTGCAAAAAAGGCAGTGCAATTCCGGCTACGAGAACTATGAGCGCCCCGGAAAGACTCTGAGCGTTTGGAATCAATCCAAAAACAAACACACTGACCAGAAGATTAAAAACCGGTGTTGAGTAACTCACGGCCGAAATAAAAGCTGCTGGCGCGATCTGGTAGGCCTGCGTCATAAATATTTGGGCCACTGATGCAAAGATGCCGGACCCCACTAACATGACCCAGGACCTTGCATCCGATGGCCACACAAAATCATCCAAGTAAAACCAAACTAAGTGGACGCAAGTCGCAACCAAGCAAAAATAAAACACGACCGTTAGAGGTGGATTGGAGCGACCCGCGCGCGCAATCATCATATAAGCTGTGCCGGCAAATGCCCCTGAAGCTAACGCCAAAGAGCGGCCCATAAACTCTGCATCACCAAACTCAGGTTGATAAAGCAGATATAAGCCGACTAGACCCAGCCCGATCGCAGCCCAGCCTAATGGGGTATTTGGTTGACTAAGGACAAAAGGGCTCAGCACGGCAATCCAAACTGCATTGAATGAATGCAGAAACGATGCCTCGCCGAGTCCAATCATGTGAATCGCGGAGAACATGCCGATGACCGATAACGTTCCAAAAAATCCGCGAGCCCAAAGAGACCAACGCATATCTCCAAAAAGATCTAAGACTCCTCGACCGAATCCCTTACGCGACGCGATGACAACCACAAAGACAAGGTTCACAACCACGCGAATAAATGAGGCAGTCAAAGGGGATGCTGTCGTGTCCCATAGCCGCACCTGATAGACGAAGCCGCCCATTGCAGCAAACAGCGCACTCGCTGTCAGCATATAGAGCAGGCCCCTAATCACAGAGGCGACTCAATCACACTTGCTTTGTTGATTGTCACAGGCTCAACTGGTCGATCCGCGGAGCCTGTTTTACTCTCACCAATACTCATAATGACATCTAAACTAGCCTGATCGGCGGCCTTACCAAATGCAGTGTATTGATTATCCAAGTGCGGCACGCGCCCCAAACAAAGAAAGAACTGACTCCCAGCGGAATCAGGATCCTGAGTTCTTGCCATCGACAAAACACCAGCCTCATGCGGCTTCGGGTTGAATTCTGCTTTTATGGTGTATCCGGGTCCGCCCACTCCGCTACCAACGGGACAGCCACCTTGGATGACAAATCCCTTAATAACGCGGTGAAATATCAATCCATCGTAGTAACCAATCTTAGCGAGACCAATCAGATTCTTCACATGACCAGGAGCCACGTCAGGCCAGAGTTCAAGGTTGATATCACCTTTGTTGGTCTGAAACTGAACTTGATATTTGGTTTTCTTAAAGTCAACACTACTGACTGCTGCGTCTACTTCCGATTTGCGATTTTTCATTGGTTAGTCCCCCACCCTTCAACGATACAAACTTAAACAAAAAGACCTTGGCCCCAAGGCTCAAGGTCTTAACATGACTAACACTCATGTTCTAGGCGAAACTAACGTAAATAGCTCACAGGCCCCGATGGCTACGCGCGGGTTGACCTACAATTTCAACCGTCTGGGCCAAGCCTGGCGCAAGCAGGGCTCCCGCTTCGATAGTTCGGATAGGATGGGTCTCCAACTCGGTCGATATGACACTCATGTGCCATCTGACAAGGTCAATTTCATGACGTTCTTCGAGATCTCTTCGAACTGCGTCCCAAAACTTTTTAGCCCCTTTATCAATTGCCCAGCTAACGACCGAGAACCGACCGTAGTCGGCTAATTTATTGTTCAGCTCATTTGTTATATGAGAGAGCTCCGCCAATGAAACCGACGGCCAAAGAACCAGCGCCACATCAAACCGGTCCTCAGGCACAATACTGAGATCGGTAATACGACGTCTCACGACCTTCATGCGTTTTCCGTACCGACTTAATTTATGCCTTAGATGCCGCAGCGCCTCAACATCATCATCCATAACGCTGACACGCGCCTCTGGATGCACGTGGAAAATTTCTTCTATAAAGGGAGCAGCTCCAACAGCGCCTAAGATGAGTACATCGCGGATATCATCAAGGTCTGCGATAGCCTTTTGAACTGCATCGTGCATGACACGGGATTTTGACGACAACTGATCAAATCCCATAACATAGCGAGCATGCTTACCCGCTTTTTGAATTCTATCATTCAACTCCGTGAAGAATTTGACGCGCTCGTGTACGGAATTCACGTTCAGTGTCACATTCCAGCCAATCACCCGACCCGTAACGCGATCAAGTACCGGCGACATAAGTCTAATAAAAACCATCCGTCCGAATTCGGGACTTAAAAAAACCACCCGCTCGCGGTCTGTTATGGGAATCATCGCCTCGCCGTTGAGTTTGTCCTCGCGATTTGGCAAACGCCTGAAATTATCAATCAACTCATACCAAGCCGAAAGGGGCATCCCTCGCTTCACCGATGGATTAGCTCCAAAAACTAACTCAAACCCAATATTCCAATCCACGATCGTTTGATCGTTTGAAATCACGAACCCAGGAACAGAACCTTGAAAGAAGGACTGGTCAACCCTGGGGTCACGATCGTTCCAAAGTCGAATGTCTTGACCGTAGTTTCTCCTATCGGCCGCCGTAACATTCAAAGCCTTGCTCACAATATCCCGCGTAACTCGCTGAAAGGTCGCCAACATATAAGTTATCTCCTGATCTCTGCGACGCCAGCTCGACTAAACCATCACCCAGTCAGCATGCGTCGACCACGCCCCAATCGATGCAATTCATGAGCCAAACTAATGAATCCCCCGCAGAGCTCGTGGGCATTGTTTTTTTATTCAATAAAATCAATTTATTAGGAGGATTCCGAAGAATAACTTATCGCTGGCACTGGTATTGCTAAGTCTATTTCAGGACCGGCCTTTTGTTAGTCGGTTCCGATGGAAATTGACGGGTCAAGGCCCCTATAACAACCGAGCATAATCACATGAAACTCATGACGAAAACAAGAAAAAAGCACCCCATAGATCAACGATGGGCGCTCAAGCTATCGGCTGTTATCGCACTGTCAGGAGTTTTAACACCTGTCAGCCAAGCCAACGTGGTCGGCTCTGATATGCAAAACTTCAATGCCACAACAAGTGGCCTAGACTTCGTAACTGTGGAGTCCTCGGAAACATTGGAACCGGGTTTTTTCAATTTCGGCTTTTTCATGAATTACGCGGTCAATACTCTCCCCTACTTTGAAACGACGGACACGGTTCAAAGTCGGACAAAGTTTAACGACACTCTGGTCGGGGCAGATCTAAACTTAGGTTACGGCGTCGCGCGCAATTTAGACCTGGGGCTCAGCCTACCGCAGGTGGTCACATCATCGTTAAAAACAAAGTCCTGGAACGGGAAGTTCAGGGACAACGGGAACACTGAAGTCCGGTTAAATGCCAAATATCGCCTTCTTGGTGACAAAGATAGCGGCGTCGCTATTCAGGGTGTGGTCAATCTAAATCGGACAAAAGATAATCCATACGTCGGGAAAACCAACGCACCGATTTACTCGATAGTCCTCATCGGGAACAGGCAATTAAACAAAGATGTCGGAATGGGCATCAATCTGGGATATCGCTGGCGAAAAGCAGGGGATGCCATTCCTGAGTCGGACCCCATAAAGCCTTTACCAAACCAAATCATCTGGTCGGCAGCCGTCAATTACCGCCTCGAGTCTATTGATTCTAAGCTGGTAGCTGAGATCTTTGGCAGCAATCCACAGGGAAGCGTCAGCAAAAATGGCGACCGCACTGCATCATCATCAGAATTAACATTCGGCATAAAGCGTGATTTGGATACCAACCTTGCAATGCACGGCGGCGTGGGTACCGAGCTTGCGAAAGGCCTAAGCTCGCCGGATTGGCGCCTCTATGTAGGGCTAAACTACTCAATTGGGCCAACATTCTCTCAACCGGTCAGGGCAACTCGAAAAGATCCGCCAGAGACTGTTTCAGTGAAAAATCCATTCGACACTGAACCGAAAACCTACGAGAAAATCGTTGTCCACGACATTATGTTTGAATTCGACTCAGATAGCCAGGTTCTTGGTAAAAGCAAGGAGATGTTGGCTCAACTCGCTGAGCATCTTAAGAAGTCTACCGGATTCACTAAGCTAGTCGTAGTTGGCCATACTGATTCCCTTGGAACAAATGAGTATAACAATGCGCTCAGTAAACGCCGTGCTGAGACCGTAAAGCGTTGGTTAGTCACCGATCAGAAGATAGACGGTTCAAAAATTGAGACCGAAGGCAAAGGCGAAATAGAACCCGTTGCAAGTAACGGCAACTATCAAGGCAGGCAGCTTAATCGCCGCGTCGAATTCCGTATCTACCGAACGGAGGAGGCGAAAGAGGAAAGAAGCCTCTCCAATCCCAAAGATGCCGAGGGCGCAATCGACCCAGGCGAAAAACCGGTCTTAAAACAAAAACCTCATAAAAATGCACCGGCCAGCTCATTAAAGAAAAAGCCGGCGAAGCATAACACGAAGAGTAAGAAATAAGGACAAGGTTGATAGTAAAAGCAGAGTTCATAAAGCGGAGTGGAGCTGGAAAGGAACCAACAATGAAAACATCGTTCTTAAGTGGGCTGGACAAACAATTAATGTGGAAAACAATTATCGCAGTCGGCCTGGCACTGTCGGCCTGTAAACAAGCTGGCTACCAGGTGCTAAAGCCTGGAATGATTAATCCAAATTCGTTTGACGCTTCAAAAACAATGGTTCCAACGGCAAGGGTTGAGGTGATTGACCGAGGAGTGAGCGTCACTTGGGTGTACGCGGGAACTCGCGTGGACGTTAGACCAAGCGCAGATACCCTTGATCCAAACTATATCGGCAAATCTACATGCGAAAATCCAGGCATTATTACTGCAGACTACGAACTTGGTAACTCAGTAAAACCGTCCGTTAAACGCACCTCTTGCTCAAGTCTTGCCACAACCGGCCACGTTTTCAATACAGCCGGTGACTACAAGATTAAGATGACTGTGAAGAGCGAGGACAATGAAACTGCTATCTCAACTATGACTCTGCGAGTCGTCGAGAAATCAATCCCGGCTAGCCAAGTTGAAGGAGGATTCACCATTCATGCAAAGCCTCTTCTCGCGGGACTTAATCAGCCAATCACATTCACAGGTATTTGCGAGCTAAAAGGTAAATTGACGATTGATTGGGACTACGGCAATTCGGCAACTGGCGTAGGCGCTGTGACGCAGCACTCCTACAGCTCGACCGGACAATATGTTGTCAATGCAACATGCTCAAGTGACTCGGGTAAAAAAATGAACGCATCTGTATCGGTAGTCGTAACCGACGGAGTCCCACCGAACACACCTGACGTCGCCATACCAATTCCGGATAGCAATCCAAATCTACCAAAAGGTCAAAACTGTGATCCATCACAAGGCCCTTGTCAAAATGCATCGCAAAAACCGGCAGGGGGCCAAAGCCTACCCGACAAAAGCGGACCAGCCTGGTATTACAATCCATTCTGCCGCTGCTACATTAGGAGTTAATTCGAAGTCGGTAAACTAATCAAAAAAAAACCGCCAAGGATCCTGGCGGTTTTTTTTATTGCGACACACTTAAAACCAAAAAAACGCCTTCACCAGATACTAAGTTTTTCAAAATTAGATAACGACCGGACGGGAACAATCTCAATATTTTTGTTAGTGGCAACTGAGCGCTGCGTCTCGGACTTCAAACTTGCCTCAGGCACGTAGATCCGCTCAAATCCCATTTTTGCAGCCTCCATAATACGAATCCCCAGATGCGGACACGCGCGGATCTCTCCGGATAGGCCGACCTCACCAACAAAGCAGTACCGACCCAAAATAGGACGATCTAGCAAGCTTGAAGCCATGGAAACAGCGGCTGCAAAGTCGACGCTTGGTTCCGTAATTCTAAGGCCACCCGCTACTGTGGCGTAGACGTCATTCATACTAAAATATAAGCCCGATCTTTTTTCAAGAACGGCGAGTAAAATGGCTATACGATTGGCATCAAGCCCAGTGACGACCCGCCTCGGGTTACCAAATGCCGTCTTCGAAACAAGCGACTGAATCTCAACAAGAATCGGCCGACTTCCCTCCACAGCTACTGTCGCGGAAACGCCGCTCGGGCGCGCCCCTCCTTTCGAGAAATGCTCAAGAAACTGCGCTCCGGGATCAGCTACAGGACAAAGACCATCACCATTCATCTCAAACACACCTATTTCACCGGTCGACCCAAACCGATTTTTTACCGCACGTAAAATTCTATAACCACTATTAGGATCACCCTCGAGATAGAGAACGCAATCCACAAGATGCTCAAGCACCCGAGGACCGGCTATGCTGCCATCTTTAGTCACATGACCAACCAACCAGACTGGCAGGTCCTGTGATTTAGCTACATCAAGTAATTTTGCCGCACACTCTCTGACTTGGCTGACGCTGCCAGGCGCCGAGGGCACATCAGGACAAAATACGGTCTGAATTGAATCAACAACCAGCATGTCGGGTGACTGCTCTTTGATAGTGGCTATAATAGCTTCGACATTAGTTTCATTGGCGACCATAATGTTGGAATGAAGCAGACCGAGTCGCTGAGCTCTTAGAAGAATTTGAGCTGAGCTCTCCTCTCCAGACGAATAAAGAATCTTTTTGCCCTGTTTAGCAAACTGAAATACAGCCTCCAAGAGTAACGTTGATTTGCCAATTCCTGGGTCACCTGATAGCAAAACAAAAGCTCCGGGAACCAGCCCGCCACCTAGCACTCTGTCTAGTTCCGAGATACCAACCGGAAGCCTGAGAACTTCCGGGAGATCCTGATCCGCATCAAGGTGAAAAACTTTAGTGGCTTTTGCCACAGCGGCACCGGGCTTGCGAAATCCAAGCGAGGGGCCTGCTACCACCTCCTCTTGGACAGACCCCCACGTATTGCAATCGGGACAGCGTCCCTGCCATTTTAAATGATATGATCCACACTCAGCGCAAACAAACTTAACAGAAGACTTTTTTGTCATTCAGCGCCTCCAGCAATGAAATCTCTGCCTTTTTCAGTCAAGCCAATCCGGTGAAATTGCAGTTTACGGCCATTTTTCTCAAATGACTGACTCGTTCGAAACAATAGACCGTCCGATTCGAGTTCCCATATTAATGACTCGTATCTATCACGACTCCACGCCTGCCCCTCAAAACGTTCGCGAAACAGCTGACCAGTCACCTTTGATTGATAGCTACTCAAAGATTTCAGCAGTTTCCGCCGCCCCTCGAGATCCTCGACGATCTGCATCAAACACTCTTTATCCCCATGCTCTAACGGAGCACAGTAATCACAAACCCCACAATCATGGGCCGCATCCATATCCCCAAAATATCTAGCCAACGTTGTCATTCGACATCCGACACTCGTCAGAAAACCAAACGCCTTGGAGATAAGTTGCTCCTTATGAATTCGCTGCGCCTTATAGCGCGTTTCCCAAGAATTATCACCAGCCCTAAGAACACCCTCGTCAGATATCTGAATACCACCATGAACCCACAGCTTTTCGACCCCGAGACGCACATCATCGGCAGGCATACCAAGTCTCATCTCAAGATCCAGGCGACTCTCCGCCCCGGAGCCAATGGTGTCGTATATTTTTCGCAGTATGTTTGTAGAAGGATAGTTTTGCTCAAGAAAATAATCGTGGGTTTTCCTATCACTTGGTGAATACATGAGTATGGCGCTACCCGGATGACCATCCCGTGCAGCACGCCCAATTTCTTGATAATACGATTCGATGGATCCGGGCGCGGCAAAATGTACCACCGTTCTAATACCCGCTTTATCAATACCCATACCAAAAGCACTGGTTGCAACGACAACATCTAATTTATCGTCCATAAAGTCATCTTGTATTATTCTTCGCTCATCAACCGGCATTCCTGCATGGAATGCCCTAACTCGCAGCTGCCCATCAAACTGAGACGCAGTTAACTCCGCCAACTTTCTCGTGGGAACATAAACCAAACACGGTAATTTAGAGCGATCAGCGAGAATAGCATTCAACGCTTGAGTCCGATTCTCTGGCAATATTTTACGAAGTGAGATTGAGAGATTATCCCTTCTGAATCCATGTATGAAGATGTCAGGCTTTTGCATACGAAGCTGTGAAACAATATCTCTCTGCACCTCGGGTGTGGCTGTTGCCGTCAAAGCCACAATACCCGCAGGACGCAGTCGTTCAAGCCTTGAACTCAGATTCCTGTAATCAGCCCTAAAATCATGACCCCACATGGAAATACAATGGGCTTCATCGACAGCTATCAAAGATGGCTTATTCCGCTCAAGAAACTCAAGAAAGCTTCCTTGGCTTAGACGCTCAGGCGCTACGAATAAAAAACGCGCCACACCGTCACTCCACTTCTCGCAAGCTTCCTGAAAATCAAAGCGCGACATTCCAGAATGAATGCGGACTGCAGAGATTCCCAGCTTCGTCAGTTTGGCATACTGATCCTCAATCAAAGCAATGAGCGGACTGATGACCAACGTCCTAGCCTCCTGCCTGGCTAAAGTCGGTAACTGATAGCATAGCGACTTACCAGCACCGGTCGGCATCACCAGTAAAACATCCGTATTACGCCAAACTGACACACAAACTTCTCGCTGCCGGGGCCGAAACTGTGAAAACCCGTACACATCGGAAAGCACATGATCAAGTACAGATTTTTTTGGTAAATCCTGATTAGTCATGACTTACGACTGCTTTCTTGATGGCCCCTGGAGTTGGAAACTGATTAAAAAGAAATCCGCTGTTTTTAAACCACTCGTTGCTTTCTACGAGTTCCTTTAGTTTTTTGTCCTTTAACAAAGCACGCTCAACGCCAAGTAAAACATCACGCCTTGCCTCTCGCGTGAGAATTTTCAAGCGCCGCTCAAGTTGCCCTTGATGGCTTCCATGAAATAACTCCACGAAAAATGTTTTGTTGGCATGTTTGACAACAAAGTCAGGGAAGCAATACTCCTCCCCACCGAAATCAATAAAATTTTCTCCAGCACTTACGACAAAACGATCGTCGTTCGCGAAGGATTCAATGACATGTTTAAATTCGGGCGGAACGAAAGCGCCAGTCGATTTTGCCAACCCAGCACCAACACCTGACTTATGATCTAAAGACATTTTAAGAGGCTTATTTTTCCATTTTAAATCCGCCTCAACAGTCCACTCTTGGAGAGTCGCGATGAATGCGAAAAAATTGGCCATTCTTTGGCTGTAACCGCCGGATGATCCAAAAACATCCAGTGGCCCACTCACGACCACGCGAAATAAACCCGTCGAAGCGTCAACTGATGGCTCACCAACTAGGCGATAAAATCGAAGCTGCTGCATCACAGCTCGCTTAACGGCCACCGAAGGGTTTTTCAGTTCAAGTGTTACATCCTTCGCAAAGCATAAAATCGTTTTGACCATTGATAAATTATACAAGTCAATAAGGTCGCGACTTGTCATGGACTCAAACGACTTAATAAATCTAGCGCTTGGCAGATCAGAAAAAAGCTTTTCGCGCATCTCTCCAAGAGAGCCCTTAAAGGTTTCTTGCATCCGTTGTGCAAACATTTGAAAGTCGCCGTTGCATTGCTCTCGCAATCCCTCGGCTGCAGCAAACACACTCCATCTCCAGTCAAGTATGTCGGGATCCGACTCGGCGATATCACAGCGATCAATCAGTAATTTTGCCAAAGACTTTTTTCGACCAGAGCCTACGGAGCTCTTGAGCTCCTCCTCAACCTCACCAAACCTCCGCCCAGGAACTTGATTGAAGAAGTCACACAGCCCCTTAGCCTCAGCCAGGATCTGGGGATCTGAGTTCTTCAAAAATTTTGGAAATAGGCGTCCGTTACGAGTTGTAACCTGGACGAGTTCCTTGGTAAGCATAGTGTTGCCTGCGCCTCTGATTCACATATTTCTCACTAGTTCCACGCGAAATAATTTCATATAAAACTGCGTTTTTCCCCTCTTGATGCCGAAGAATACGGCCAAGCCTCTGCACATGTTCGCGCACAGTTCCACTTCCAGAGAGAACCACGCCAACGCTGGCTTCCGGCACATCCACACCCTCGTTTAGTACCTTTGACGTTGCAATAACCCTTGTATGCCCACGCTTGAATGACTCCAAAATACGAGTCCTCTCGAGGGGCTTGGTGTGATGTGTCAAAACGGGAACAAAAAATTGCCTACCGATGTTGTACGCTAATGAGTTTTCATCAGTGAATACGATGACGCGCTCGCCCCGATGTAGATTTAAAATGCGCCAGAGCTCCAACAGTTTGTTCGACGCCGCGTGGGCAAGCCGCTTTTGTTCCCTGAACGCCTGCATAGCCGCCCGGCCTTGTGGTGAGCGCGCCGACAAGGCTACAAACTGCGCCCATCCGTCTCCATCGGCGAAGTTAATACGACTACTGCGAAGAAAAGCTTTGTAGACACTCCGAGCGTCGTTATAACGAGTCAACTCGTCTGGGGTCATCTCGACCTCAACTTGAACGACTTTATATGGCGCTAGCGTCTTCTCCTCAAGCTCACCAAATCGCCCCTCGAAAACCAGGTCACCAACAAGATCGTAAAGACGCTGCTCGCCGCCATCAGCTCGTTCGATAGTCGCCGATAACCCCAACCTGAAGGGCGCGATCAGCGTTTGAGCGATCATTGAGTATCCCGGGGCGGGCAAGTGGTGGCATTCATCAAAAATAACAAAACCAAACTTTGGACCCAGTCGCTCCGCTTGAAGTGCAGCAGAATCATAGGTCGCAACGGTAATGTCTTTAATGTCATGGGAGCCCCCTCCAAGCATCCCAACATCGACTGAGAAAAACTTTTGCAAGACGTCCCGCCATTGATTCATAAGATCGATCGTGGGGACACAAATCAAAGTTGGTCGCCTGACCTCCGACATACACATAACGGCCAGCACTGTCTTTCCCGCACCAGTCGGCAAGCTGACAACGCCTCTGCGCCCAGCTTTTGTCCATTCAGTGATTGCAGTGACTTGGTGAGATCTCGGAACGAGAGGAATTTTCAAATCAAGCGGTATTAGATTGTACGAGCGGGCGAGGTCATTAAATTTGAAACCAGATCCACGAAGAGCCAGAGCAACCTCGCGATAGTGACGACCCTCCCCTCGCCAATTACGGGTTCTGGTGTCGAACTGAACCCAATCTGACAAGATGGACAAAGCAGCGTCTTCGAAACTTTCGAGAACAATCGTTCCTCGATCAAATCGGATGGACGCATGATTGCCGGTTTCCATAGCCAATGCCTCGAAAACATTGAGGATTAAGTTCTGCCTAGAGCATACATCGTGGGGCATTGGTAGCAACTTAATTCTCAGACGCATAACCGCTATGTAACCAACCAAAAATACAAATGAATTAATGACAGAGTCACCGTGAACCGGAGACCGCACACCTGTTTAGATGAATTTTTGAACACCAGACTTGCTAGTGAGACACATCCCAGCGCTTCGGATTTCTACCAATGATAACTGCCGCCATGAACTTTGGAACGTACTCCGCAGTCTCCTTGGGCAACATATAGCGGATCTGCCAGAAATCGCTTGAGCGTTCTTTATTTACAGTCGCCGCAATTTGCAGGCGCTTCACACGATTTTGACCAGTGTTATAGGAAGCCACCGCCAGGAGGTAACGCTCTGTGCCAAACATTCGTAAAAGATCTGTGAAATAATCTGCGGCGGCTGCAGAGGACTTGGATAGATCGCTCCGATCGTCGACTGCTCTGGAAACTCTGAGATCGTACTCCCGAGCCGTTTCCGGCATAAACTGCCAGGGACCAAATGCTCCGACCGGACTAACTGCCTCAGTCTGAAAATTAGATTCCACCCAAACTATAAAACCTAACTCTACGGGCAACCCCTTATCAGCAAGCACTCGTTCTATCTCCGGCCACATCAAATCTTTTCTAGCCAGAAGCTGCTTGTGATAGCCGCCTCTCGTAAAGTTTTTCAGATGACGCTCGACTTCTCTTACAAATCTTGGATCCATGGCTGTCGGGGGTGGATCACCGAAACGCCGCGAAATCGACACGATCTCATCCCATATGAATTTACGCTCGGGGGTCATCTCAACCCGACTTTTTGCAGCGCGCTTTGACTTTGTGCCAAACAGTCGTGCACTGAGGGCTCCACTGAAGATCCCCAAGTCACCCTGATTGGACCGCGATGAAATCTTAGCATCTCCCGTAACATCTTCTTTTCCTGAACCTGAAAGCCTTGCAAATCCCTGCATATCGCCTCGAAAAAACAGGGCGCCAGCAACCAAAGCCAAAGCCATCGTCATGAGAATCCCCGCCAGCACACCCTTCCGCGAAAATGATGCTTTGTTCACCTGCGCTAACTGCGTCGGTAAAATACTAAATCTAGTCAACTTGGTTACCTGTAAAGCATTCCACCATGAACTTTGAAACGTCGATATCTGACCAAGAGTTATGCGGTCACCGGCTCTAAGATTTACCGGGGCTAATAGCTTCTTACCGTTTCTGAATGTTCCAAACTGGCTTCCCATATCCTTGAACCGTATTGCTCCAGATGGATCATGGTAGATACATGCGTGAGTAGGACTCACACTCGGGTCATCTTTCACTTTTATGGCACAGTTATCGCCAGATCCAATAAACAAATACTCGCCAGGGCCTATGGAAAAAGCCTGTCCGGAACAAGGTCCTGTTTTGAATTTTATGGAAAAGCGACGTGCCATAAATTGCTTTAACCCTATCGGGTACCTCCCTGCACTTTAACCTCAAACCGAAGATTTTGGTCTCCAAGCTTTAACACACTACCAAGACCTAGCAGGCGTGACTCACCTACAAGCCATCCATTAATACGATCTCGGGCAGGCTTTGACGGGGTGTAGATAGCCTTACTGCCATCAACCACAATGGAACCGTGATGAAGCCAACTTATACCGCGCCCAGATATAGGGATCGAGCCCGGCTTCAATGCCATCTTTGCGAGGATTATTTCACCTGGTTGCAGAGGTATGGTTTGACCAGCATAGGGCCCTCCAATGTACACCAAGCGCGCCGTGCAGTTTGGCTTTCTAAACGGGCAATCGGAATGATCAGGCTTTACGGTCGATCGGCATGAACTACAGGAAATTTTTTTTCCACGACGCCTTAAGATCCAAATTGTTATAAGCGACATCAAAGCAATCAGAACAACGCCTGGGATGAGAACACGTTGATTGATACTATGTTCGACCTTGTCATTAGACTCAACGCCTGAATCCGCTGAATCAGACTTTATGCTTCTAGCGGATGCGACACCAACTCCAAGCTCGGGAATCACAAAACCGGCATTGAAAACATTACTCTCAAAGGTTGTATCATGGTATGTCACACTGACGCTGAGCTCAAGCGGCTGATCATCGACTGCGATTGAGGGAGCCTGAATATCGACGGCATACTCATTTTGAAGCAAAGCAATAATATTCTTGACCGCTGCGTTCATCTCAACAGGACCACTAACCCGATGAACGTATCCTCCGCTATCCTGAGCCACAGAACTCAAATCAAATGGACTTTTTCCTACAACATCTCCGAAAGACACAAAGAAGACACGCACACCTTGATCAAGCAGGCTTCGCCAGCAGTTTTGCCCTCGAAAACGCTCTGTTGAGGGAGCGTCGCCAGGGGGGGACAACATAACTAAGACTTTTTGATCGGCCTTGCGAAATCCTGACAGATCCCAAGCGTGGAAACGCTCTGCCGCCACGCAGAGGGTATTAGCCATGGCTGGCCCTTCGCCTTCTGCATCCAAGGACTGCAGCTGCTGCAATATTCGATTAATGTTATCACTTTTTTGCGGCGTAACATCGGCAATCACCCTGGCGCTGTCTTCGGAGATTGCAGCCACAGTCAGCATCTCCGCGGGAAGCTGCTTCAGCAACTCTCCAACATCCGCACGAATCTCGTCAATTGCGCGGGTCTTAAGCTTACGATTTAGACTGAAGCCAATGAACATCGCTCGTTTTAGTTCGGCGGCCCCTGAACCATTGAGTGTCAATGACTCGACATCAGCGGGAGCAGCCGAAACGTTTGCAAAATTGATCCTAACCATCGAACGATCAATCGTGGATATTGGAAACCTTTGCGCTCCGTTATTTTCTTGCGCACTAAAGATAATCCTAATTTTTTTATTTTCTAAATGCCGCACCTCAAGAATGTCAGCTACTCTGTTTGTGGCTGATCGCTCCTCGTCTTTCGCCTGCAAATATGCCGCAGGAATCGACCAAAGCAGCAGAGTCATCGCCAAACGACGTTCAACTCCCACATTGTTGACTTTGGTCAACTGCGAAGCCATTTGACGTATGCCTCCAAATGATCAATCTCAACTACGTCAGAGTCGACCAATACTTGGCCGGCCTGAGCCTCACGACCATTAACTCGAACAAGTCTATAATCCTTCGCCCACTGAATTTTGCACTCTTTGGATGATGCTTCGAGGGTCAGGGCGTGGGCTGATATGTTCGGGTCGGGAATGCTGAGTTCAAGACCAGCCGCGGAACCTATTCGGTTGCTACCGTGGATCAGTCGAAAGTCCTGTCCAGTGCAGATACCTCGATTAAAGACTAGCCATCCACAAACTATCTCAAGCGGCAGAGTCTGAGCCGGCATATGGATGGGAACAGGCGTAACTGGCGGAATATACCCTGGCGAGAAAACATCAGCACTGCGGTAAATACAGTGCACTTCGCCAATCGTGATCAGACAGCCATCGTCCAAAGCTTGGCGACCAGAAATAAGATTATTATTGACCTTCACAACACGATTAGCGGCAACGGGAATAATGTTGGCCTCACCCACACCAGCTTTTATGACGGCGTGTTGGCTACCTACGCCAACACCGGTCACGATGCAGTCATTTAACCATGACGATCCAATCTGCGACTCACCCACTGGCAACCGCATATCCTCACCCCGGTGACATCCATTGAGAAAAACTAGCCAGCCAGCAACCTTGGGGCCATGAAATCCAACTGCGCTTTGAACCGAGCTGATGCAATGAGACAGCCCTTTACTATTAACGCTTGATAAACCCCAATCACTGCGCGCTAGCATGGGGCATGTCTCAAAATGTTTTCGAGCGGCCATCGTCTGGACCCTCTAAAATTTAAAAAATTAAACAATTACTTGGCATTAGATTATCGGGTGATTTTTATAATGATTGACTAGACGGGCCGACTTAGGCCTGATTTTCATGACGAAATGGACGGATTTTTCAGTTTTTGAAAGTGCTAGACCCGGCTTCTTTGACGCAGGGTCTCGTACATCAGGACGCCTGCCGCCACGGATACGTTTAGGCTATCGCAAATGCCAAGCATGGGAATCATACAAATACGATCACTTTTTTCAAGAACCACGTCACTCAAACCGCGAGCTTCACTGCCGACAATAATCGCAACGGAGCTAGCGAGATCCTCGTCGAACACTGGCTCACTGCGATCGCTCAATGCGGCCGCTACAGTTTTTATTTTGTTATTACGACACCATTCAAAAAAATCAGCGTGACTTAAAGAAACTGTCGGCACGCTAAAAACGCCGCCTAAACTTGAACGAATAACATTTGGATTCCAGACATCGACAGTGGCTCCCAAAATGATGACGCCGTGTACATCCGCTCCATCGGCTGTCCGCAAAATCGCACCAAGATTACCAGGCTTTTCCAAATTCTCGACCACAACCACAAAAATTGGCTGCGACTTGCCGCGTTTCAAAATGTCAGCGGACGAAAATTTTTTCGGCTCAAAGACTGTTAAAATTCCACCTGACGCCTCTCGCGTTGCAACTTTTGCAAACACTTGTTGGCTAACGGATGTGCGGACGTCTTGCGGAACCTGACGGACCAGCGCCTGACCATCTGAATCAAGCAGTTCCGCGCAGATAAATAACTGTTTAAGCTGGAACCCCTCACTCAGAGCCCTCCGCCCCTCACGAGCGCCCTCGACCAGAAACGAGTGCTCGGATTCTTCGCCTTTTCGATTTTTTAGCTTAACCAGATCTTTAATTGTCTGGTTTGAGGGACTTGTGATCACGACATCAGACTTCGACATGAAACCTCAACGACGCACAAAAAGGGCACTGGCGCCACTTGGCAAAACTCGACCAGATCCTTGCTCCTTGACGACCATTTCGCCGATTTCAAATCGCCCCTCGGCACCATCGACAACGCCAAGTAAAAGATTCTGAAGCGCAAGCGGCGTATAGCCATTGCTATGGCTCGACAGAAGTATGAATAAAAAATCATCCGCTAAAATTTTTTGGATGTTATTTAAAAGCGGAACCATATGATCTTCAATCTGCCATACTTCATTATTTGAACCACGCCCAAAACTTGGCGGATCTAAAATAATACCCTGATATTTACTACCTCGTCGAACCTCGCGTTCAACAAACTTTTGAACATCGTCGACAATCCATCGAATCGGCTTATCCTCGGCGCCGCTGGCTTTCGCGTTGTCGCGTGCCCAAGACACACTCGTCTTTGACGCGTCAAGATGAACAACTTTTGCTCCCGCCATCGCACATGCCAGGGTCGAACCACCTGTGTATGCAAACAAATTAAGAACGTTCATCTCTCCGGCGGCGTTCCGGCGAGTTGTAATGAGTGTGTGGAGTGCATCCCAGTTAGCATCTTGCTCTGGAAATATTCCAAGGTGCCCAAAATCCGTCAGCAAAATCTCGAGCGTCACGGGCCCCTGCTCAATG
>JBEIGW010000004.1:0-29769 GCA_040381655.1 Deltaproteobacteria bacterium | reverse complement strand
TAGAAGCCGTCTTTAGCCGGCGGCAGAGTCTCTAAAGTGCCTTTTTTAACCGTTTCCATAAGGTGGATGATGGCATCTGCACAGTCATCTACATGAAGGAATTCTCTAAGCGGCGTTCCACTGCCCCAGATGACTACTTCTTGGGCATTTTGGGCTTTTGCCTCTACAAAGCGCCTAATGAGGGCAGGCATAACGTTGCTATTTTCTTGATGAAAGTTATCACCTGGACCGTAGAGTTTCGTCGGCATGGCGGAGAAGTAGTTTCTGCCGTACTGCTGACGAATACAGTTTACGAGTTCCATGCCCGCAATTTTAGCGATCGCATAGGGGCGGTTTGTGTACTCTAGTGGCCCGGTCAGTAAGCAGCTTTCATCCATGGGCTGCTTCGCACCTCTTGGATAAATGCAGCTTGAGCCGAGGAAAATCAGGTTATCAACCCCCAACTCATGGGCGGCCCAGATCAGGTTATTTTGGATCTCAAGGTTTTTATAAATAAATTCGCTTCGGTAGGTATTGTTAGCGTGAATTCCGCCCACTAATGCAGCAGCGATAATGATTGTATCTGGCTTTTCACTAGCGATAAACTGTTTAGTCTTCACTGGGTCAAGAAGGTCCAGCTCCTGATGAGAGCGCCCAATCACATTGGTGTAGCCTTTGGCCTTGAGTCCTCGAACGAGGGCACTGCCGATGAGGCCTTTGTGGCCTGGGATGTAGATTTTATTGCTATGCATCACGTTAAGGTCACTTCTTTAATTATTGTGTGATATTCCCAGTGGAGCGCCTATTACAGCCCATTTAGTCCTTTCGTGTCCAGCGTAACTTTATTTGCCTAGTTGAAAAATAATCGTCTGCAATTTTATTTAATGTATATTCCTGTCCGTCTGCAAAAAATTATACCCGCTTCTTGGAAGCTTTATTGATTACGCTTTTTAGGAAAATTTTCAGTTTTGGGTTCCGCGTTCCCCTCTTTTGGGTCGTGGATCTATGCTATTTTACTTTATCTAAACTTCTAAAAAGGGATCCTACGAGCGCACTTGTTATCCGTCTCGATGCTATTGGTGACTTTATTGTTTGGCAGCCTTATGCGCGCAGAATTTATGAGCACCTGCGTAAAAATGGCAAAAAGGTCATTCTAGCGGTTGACCATAACAACTACGAACTTGCAATCGCGTCAAACATAGCCGACCAAGTTATACCGATTAATGCCGGTCGGTTTCGTAAGTCGCTAACTTATCGATTAGGCATAATGCGGAAGATTTCGGGTCTTAGGGTGTCCCTAGCAATCCAGCCGACTTTTTCCCGCGCGCTAATTATTGGGGATTCCGTAGTTTGCGCATCTGGGGCTCAGAAGAGAATTGGTTGCCGCGGAGATTATAGTAATTCACCGCGAGCTCTCAGATGGTTATGGGATACTTTCTATACGGATCTAATAGAAATACCGACAGCCCTAAATAGCGAGTTTCATAAAAATAAGTCTATCACCGAGAAAATTACCGGTGAGCAGCTCAACCTTGAGCTTGCCCAATTTGATTTGAGTGGGATCATTAATCCCTTAACCCGTCATAACTCAAGCAAAAAGGATTCACAAAAATACGTTGTACTTTTTCCCGGTGCCGGCTGGAGCGGTCGACGCTGGCCAGTTGAGCGATTTGCAGAGATTGCTGAGGAGTTAAATCATAGAGGTCTTCTTGTAGTCATCGCGGGCGGCAAGAGCGAAAAAGACCTTGCAGATAAAATCCGCCAAATATCTAGAGTCGACTTGGTGGATCTGACTGGTAGCACATCTCTATTGGAGCTGTTTGCCTTGGTGCGGGATAGTGAGCTTATCATAACAAATGAGACGAGTGCGGTTCACATAGCTGCTTGCCAGCAGCGTCCGGCAATTTGCATCCTTGGTGGGGGTCACTTTGATCGGTTTGCTCCGTACCCGAAAGAGCTTGAACAAAATTACCCTGTTTTACCCACCTTTATTTGGCACAAAATGTCATGCTATCAATGTAATTGGCAGTGTATTTATCCGCGGACAGTAAACCAGGCGGTAAAATGCATCATGGAAGTATCGTTGGACCGCGTGAAAAGCGCGGTAGATGATCAGCTAGCTTTTAGATGAATTTGCCACGTGAATCAGAGTTTTGATGTTTCAAAAGCTACAACAATATAGAATATCCAAACAATACTCGGTTGACAGCGAATAGCGAAAGCCACGGTATGTCTTTAACTATTGAGAAGTCATTTGCGCGAATCGTATCTATAGCGGCGCGTCTTGCGTCACTAAACACCTAAAATCACAGGAAATGTTACAAAGTTGACCCTATTCCGATTGATCATTCTGCAATCTGGATGTAGGCTCTCGCGTCAATTTTGACCCAAAAATACTGAATTTTTAAAGGATTAAACTTGATAGGCGGCGGATCAAAATTCCCGGCGGTAATTGCGGAAATTATGATCAGTGAATCTGACATGTTCGGATGAAAACCTCTGCAACCTTGTAACCGCTTGCGATCCTTGCGCGCCTCTTTATGAATTGTAAATACTGCTAAAGGCGATCAAGGTCTGATGAAGTCGAAATTCATGACGCAAGGATTCATTTTTTTAGAGCAGAGAAAAGTGCCTTAAGGCCAACGAGGGACTAGAATGGTTGTATTACTAAAAAAGTTAGCTAAAGAAGTTAAACGGTACCGGCACGTAGTTAGCGATCCTAAATCAAAATTGAACCTACATCTAGGTTGCGGCAGCATACATATACCTGGTTGGGTTAACGTGGATGTTATGCGTTCTAGTGCCGCAGATATCATCGATGATATTCGGCGTCTCAAAAAGTTTAAAAACGCTACTGTTGACTCGATTTATGCTTGTCACGTATTAGAGCATTTTACGCATACTGAAGTGGCGCCTATTCTCAGGAGGTGGCATGAAGTATTAAAACCCGGCGGGGAGTTGCGTTTATCAGTGCCGGACATAGATAAAATCGTTCAAATTTATCACAAAAATTGGACGCACTTTCAGACGGCAGGAAATAGCCCATGGGTGGGTTTAATCTACGGAGGGCAGAAGGATCGTTTTGATTTCCATAAAACAGGATTTAACTTATGTTGGCTCAAGTTGCTATTGGAGCAGTCTGGTTTTGATGATGTTCTCGAGTACGCTCACTTTCCGCATTTTATTGGGGATAATATCGATGATGCCAGTTTGGCGCGTGAGCCTTTTGGCGAATTTTTCTCTTTGAATGTCTTATGTCGAAAAAAAACGAAATAAATTTGCCAATTGTAAGCGTCGTTATTCCCACATGGAATCGTGCCTCAACGTTGAAAACAGCGATTCAAAGCGCTTTGGATCAGATCGATGTTACAGTTGAAGTGCTTGTTTGCGATGATGGCTCGGATGATGACAGCGAGCGGATCGTAGCTGACTTTACTGATCCAAGAGTACGATGGCTTCCAGGGCAGCGAAGTGGTTTGCCGGCTGTAGCTCGAAACCGCGGTATTAGAGCGGCGCAGGGTGATTGGATTGGGTTCCTAGACAGTGACGACGAATGGTATCCATCCAAGTTAGCCACACAATTGGAGTTAGCGCGGAACTTAAGTGTGGGAGCAGTCTCAACAAATGCCCACCGTTTTGTGCCTGGCAAGGAGGTAAATCAAGAGTTATTGCTGTCGTGGTCAAAAGATCGGATAAAACAAGCCGATTTAGTTCACTGTAATTGGGTTATTTGTAGCTCCATGCTTGTGAAGCGTTCAGTCTTAAAATTGGCCGTAGGATTTCCAGAGTCTAGGATTTTAAGAGCGATTGAGGACTTTGCTTTGTGGCTGCGTGTCAGTTCCATCACGGATATCGCTTTTTTAGCTACGCCGCAGCTTCGTTATCGGGATGAACCAAACGTAACGATTCGTGGAACTGAAAAATCAAGCTTTTTACAAGTGCAACGGAAGGTTCTGTGGGATTATGTGAAGTGGTCATTCAGAGGTCAAAGGCTCCCGGAAATCCTAATTCTGCGTAGTCTTGGCAAGGCCGCCATTAAATCGGTTATATAAAAATGAAAATACTAAATACGGTAGAATTTTATCATCCATCCAAGGGAGGTGCACAAGAAGTGGTGCGCCAACTTTCCGAGCGGTTGGTAAATCTTGGTCATGAGGTCGTTGTTGCAACTACTAAGCTTCCTGAGAGGAAAGAGAACATCTCGAACGGGGTTGTTATTAAGTCTTTCGACATCTCGGGTAATGATGTTCGGGGGTATAGAGGTGAGATAGGCGCATATCAGGAATTTCTCCTTAGTTCTGACTTCGATATAGTTATGAATTATGCCGCCCAACAATGGGCCACCGATCTCTGTTTGCCCTTACTTGATCGAATCTTGGCAAAAAAAGTTTTTGTGCCATGTGGGTTCTCAGGGCTTTTTGACCCTGCTTATGAAGCGTATTTCAAGAAAATGGCCGACCTGATGTCCAAATATGATGCGAACATTTTTCTCTCTAATACCTATCGGGATATTGAATTCGCAAGAAAGCATGGCATTAACAATTTACACGTGATTCCGAATGGTTGCGGTTTTGACGAGTTCGGAGCAAAGCCCGAAATTGATTTTCGCAAACAATTTGGAATCAAGCCTGACGATTTTTTAATAATTCACGTTGGTTCTCACACAGGTCTTAAAGGCCATAGAGAACTCTACGAGATTTTTAAAAAATCTAACATTAGAGATGCTGTCTTGCTAATTATTGGCAATCCGGTGCCCGGTGGTTGTCACGTTAGCTGTAGAAACAAGTCATTTTTTTTCAATTTCTCCTGGCAACGGCTTAAGAATAACATACGCGTATTAGTCGAAGATCTTGGTCGGGCTGAAACCGTTGCGGCTTATCACGCGGCTGATTTGTTTCTATTCCCATCTAACATAGAGTGTTCTCCCATTGTTTTGTTTGAGGCTGCTGCATCGCGCACACCATTTCTGACAACTGATGTTGGAAACGCACATGAGATTATTGATTGGACTCGAGGAGGGCAGGTGCTTCCTACAAAAAAACATGCCAATGGGTATTCCCAGGCTCATATCGATGAAAGCTCGGCCATGCTCCGTCATCTTTGGCAATCGTCAGAATTGCGGGCACAATTGGCCTCTGCTGGTTATAATGCTTGGATCAGCAAGTTTACTTGGGAGCGTATCGCAAAGGATTTTGAGTCCCTTTTTCTTTCACTGAGGGGGTAAGATGCGTGATAATTCGGTTGCAAAAAAAAACGGGCGAGTTATCTCCCACCTAATCGGCGGGTTGGGAAATCAGCTTTTTCAATACGCCATGGCGCGAGCTTTAGCGCATCGTCTCAGTCGGGATGTTTTTTTAGATGTTTCAGATTTTGATGCTTATCCTCTTAGAAAATTTTTGTTGAACCAATTTCAAATACCAATTCGAATTATCGCCAAAGATGATCTTTCCTTGATACGGTTCCAGAGATCTCGTGTAGGGAGGGTCTTGCCAAGCGCTCTAAAAATTGTTGACAAAAAAGAGCAAGGTCATGAATTTCAGGAGCTTGATATACCACCTACAAAAAGGCCTATTTACCTATCGGGATATTGGCAATCTGAAAAATATTTTAGCGATATTCGAAATATCATTCTTAATGAGTTTCGGCTTAAAAATGAGCCTACTGGCGTCAACGCAGAGCTTCTTCAAAAAATTAAAAACTGCGAGGCTATTTCGCTCCATGTTCGGAGGGGTGATTATGTGTCAAACCCAGTAGCGGCAGCGTATCACGGCACCTGTAGTCTCGAGTACTACCAGCAGGCGATCGACTTGATTAGAAAAAAATTACCTCGCCCACAGTTTTTTGTATTTTCTGACGACATACCCTGGTGCAAAGAAAACCTTAGAATTTCAAACTCAGTTACATTTATCGATCACAACGGTGACGAACCCTATGAGGATCTTAGGTTGATGTCGCAATGCCAGCACTTTATTGTCGCGAACTCAAGTTTTAGTTGGTGGGGCGCCTGGCTTTCGGAGTCGAGCGACAAAATTGTTTTTGCGCCCAAGCGATGGTTCTTGACAGCTGAAAAAGATGACAAAGATCAAGTGCCCGAGTCTTGGATACGGGTGTAGATATGCCAAAAGTTAGCGTTGTCATGCCCGTATTCAATGGCGAGCAATTTGTTGAGGAAGCGGTGCGGAGTATCCTGGCCCAAACTTATACTGATTTCGACTTTATTATTATTGATGATGGTTCCACTGATAGAACGCTGGATATTCTAAGTCGTATTAGAGATTCTCGTATTCGTCTTGTGACGCATCGACAGAATCAAGGCTTGATCGATAGTCTTAACGAGGGTTTTGCCCTTTCTACCGGTAAATACTTAGCAAGGATGGATTGTGATGATGTGGCGCACCCATCACGACTGTTGAAGCAAGTCCAATTTCTGGATCGGAATACATCCGTAGGGGTGGTGGGAAGCAGTGCTAGAATTATTGGCGCCAAAACCGGCAGCATTCACCCTCCGAGGGGTCACGAATTGATCAAAATCAGCTGTTTGTTTGATTCTCCGATGGTGCACCCATCAGTGATTTTGAGGAAAGACGTCCTTAGTGATCCAGTATACGACAAGAGCTATACTCATGCGGAGGATTATGAGCTGTGGGCGCGTCTTTTGTTAAATGGGGTGCGTTTGCATAATTTGTCAGACGAATTGCTAGACTATCGAGTTCACAATGCCCAGGTATCAACACAACATCGATCTATGCAGGTGAGAGCCGCAGACGCGGTTCGAAGTATCTGGGTCGACAAGCTGGGCGTGGATTTAGGCGATACTAGCTTGGGACTTCATCGAGCTATCGCGCTTCGAGATTTTAAAGAGGTGGATAACCCCATGAAAGTAATTGATTACCTGGAAAAGTTGATTGATTTGAACCGTGTAAATCCTGTGTTTGATCAAGACCTGCTTCGCGGCGAGCTTTTAGCGAGAAGTTTATCCATGTTGGCTGCCGTCCATGTTTATCCGACAGAGGCTATTAAACGTTTGTTCAATTCGAGCTTGATGGGTCATGACATCTTTATGAAACGATCGTTTTATAGATTTATATATAAAACCGTTCGTTCGCATTTTAGTATTTGATCAAGAGGGATGTGATGATGTTGGAGCGTTCTTCAAGAGTGGCGATTATTTCAGATGGGTTACCCCCGGTAGGAAACGGAGGGATTGGAACAAGTCATGGCAACTTGATGTTTGCACTAATGCGCGCGGGATTTTCTTGCCGAGGATTTACCTTTAAAGAGCCAGGATCTGGATCTGACGAGATGATACTGCGATTCGGATTCTCCGATGGCTTGTACAGACTCAGCAATGCAGTTATAAAAATAATCATTCTTATTTTGCGTCGGTTCGGTCCATTGCGAACAGACCTGGGCGCCGTATCTGAAGCATCTCAAGCGTTACTAGGCGCGTTTGCAGGGTTATATTTGCAATCAAAGATTCGAGCGTATTCACCAGACTTGATTGTGGTGCCCGACAAGGGGGCTATTAGCGCTTTCTGGTCAAAAAAGTTGAAATCAAAAACACTATTTGTTTCCCATAGCAACCCGCTAAGATTTTTGGATAATCCCTTAATAGGGCATCGCAGCGCAGCCGATGCTAAATTAGCATTTAAACTAGAACAAATGGCGCTTAATAACTGCCTGGCAGTTATCTGTCCGTCCAATTACATGCGGAACGTGTTTCTGGGTTCTTACCGCTTTAATGGCAGGAGTGCCATCATACCAAATATTTGTGCTTCGATCGATCCGGATACTGTCGGAAATTTTGACAGGAAAGAGATTTTGAACCGTTATAAATTGTCTGTTGATGTGCCAATTATTTATATTCCAGCCGCTGACAATCATAATAAAGGTAGGCAATTTGTTTTTGAAATTGTTCGAAGAATTGCTATTGGATACAAGGGTCACATATGTTTTTTCTTATCAGGATATTTGGGACCAGAACTTCGAGCTTGCCTCGAATATCTGCCCCCGAATGCTTCAATAATTGCGCCTGGTAGCATAAGTTACCGTGAAAATCTTGATTTGGTAAGATGCTGCCGTATTTGCGTGTCCCCGACTCTCATAGAGAGTTTTGGAATGGCTCTTCTTGAGGCGCAGGCATTTGGTCTTCCGGTCATTAGTTTTGATGTCGGGGGCATTAGGGATGTTGTAGATGATCAAGAGACGGGATTGCTGAAGCCATTTCTTGATGTTGATGGACTAATCAGCGATACTTTAACGCTGCTTCTCGATACAGAAAGGTGGAAAGAAATGTCCACAGCATCCAGAAAGCGGGCGGAAACGGAGTTCTCAGGGGGGAAAGTGGTAAAAATGTTACTTTCATTTTTGACGGACATAAAATCTGACGTAGCGAGTATTCCAAGTTAATCTGTAATTCATTCGCCGCCCAATATTTAGGCTCCGCCCTTCATTATCTTTACAAAATCCCAAAAGTATTGCAGTAATATGACACGTTATGACGTGTTTTAACCTCTCTTGACAGTTTTAGCGATGCCGGAAATCAACGTAAAAGAAGTTTATACTCGGGAAGAGGCAGAGGCCCTCCTTAAGATCTCCGAATCTACCATGGGACGGCTATTACGAAGTGGGAAGATTCGAGCCACCAAAATAGGTGGTCAGTATAGGATTTTAGGCGCTGAACTACTAAGGCAGGTGCTACCTTCCGCCGGATATCATGCGATTAGAAATTTTTACCGGAGCACGAGGGAAAAGCTTAGTGCTCTGGAGTCGGATATGGACAGAGTGAAGAGTAATGTTGACTGAGCCTATTATCATAGAGTCCGGAAGAAGTGCGCGGAGGTATTGGTCCGACCTGTGGCAATATCGTGAGTTGTTTTATTGCTTGGCTTGGCGCGATATCTTGGTTCGCTACAAACAGACTGTTCTGGGGATTGCTTGGAGCGTTCTTCGCCCTCTTGCGACAATGGTTGTTTTTACATTGATATTTGGCAGATTGGCTAAGATGTCCTCGGGACAGAGCCCTTACGCAATTATGGTTTTTGCTGGATTACTTCCTTGGCAATTTTTTTCAAATGCTTTCAGTGATGCTAGTAACTCTCTATTAAATAGTGCTTCACTTTTAACAAAAGTCTATTTTCCTAGGGTAATAGTGCCCGCAACATCTGTGCTGGTTAGTTTGATCGATTTTATTATTTCTTTTTTATTACTGCTTTTTATGATGGTATTTTTCAGGTTTACACCCGATTGGAAAATTATTTTCGTTCCATTTTTGTTGATTTGGGTCTTTGCGTTTACGTTAGGCTGCGGGCTTTTAATTTCGGCTTTAACAGTTAAGTATCGTGATTTTCGACATGTTGTTCCCTTTTTGATTCAGTTTGGTTTATATATTTCGCCAGTTGGGTTCTCATCTGCAGTAATTCCTGAAAAGTGGAAACTCTTATATTTTACGAATCCAATGGCGGGCATAGTGGATAGCTTTAGATATGCGATTCTAAATGAACCGCTTTTTTGGCCCGGCGTTGGTTTTTCCTTTGCAGTATCAATTGTGATGCTATTGCTCGGCTTTAAATATTTTCGGATGGTTGAGAGCAGTTTTGCTGATCAGATATAGGGTTATTCATGTCGAATGAAATCATAAAAGTCGAGGCTTTAGCCAAGAAGTATCTTCTGCAGCACCAGCAAAAGGAGTCATATCAGACATTTCGCGACAGTCTGATGCAGGGAATTAGGTCGGGTTTAAAACGAACCCGAAAAATGTTCCAAAATAATTTGAGTAGTTCATCCCAAGAGGAATTTTGGGCGCTGAGAGATATTGAATTTTCGCTATCACCCGGAGATCGATTAGGAATTATTGGTCGAAATGGTGCTGGTAAGTCGACTCTTTTAAAGATTTTATCCCGCATCGTGGAGCCCACTGTCGGCAGGATTACTCTGCGTGGTAGAGTGGCTAGCCTGCTAGAGGTGGGTACCGGATTTCACCCTGAGCTGACCGGCCGGGAGAATATTTTTCTAAATGGCGCCATACTTGGTATGACTCGAGCTGAGATTAAGAGAAAGTTTGACGAGATCGTCGCGTTTTCTGAAACTGAGAAATTTTTAGATACACCTGTAAAGCGTTATTCAAGTGGCATGTATGTTCGTTTGGCTTTTGCGGTTGCGGCGCATTTGGAGCCAGAAATACTCGTCGTCGATGAAGTTCTGGCCGTGGGAGATAGCCAATTTCAGAAAAAATGTTTGAGCAAAATGGAATCAATTTCAGGTGAGGGACGTACGATTCTTTTTGTTAGTCACAACATGGAAGCGGTACGCAAATTGTGTACAAAGGCATTAGTGTTGAGCGGGGGCAAGCAGATGGCCTTAACCTCTTCGGTCGAGTCGTCTATAGATATGTACTTATCGGCGGGATCGGAGCCAAATACAGCAGGGACTTGGAAAAATTCGAAAGAACTAGACAATAATTCACTTATTCATGTGAACTCGCTGATGATCGGCGATTCATGTGGGAATCCAATAACATCGGTTGTTCGAAACAATGACGACATCTGGATTTACGTTGATTTTTATTTGAATAGCTATGATCCCGCCTTGCAAGTGGGGTATGGAATATATGGTCAGGATGATTCGTTATTATACTGGACATGTCATACCGACATGCCGGAATTAAGTTGGCCAAAAGCAGTAACGGGTAGAAACGTATTTAGGTCCAAGATTCCAGGTCGTCTGTTGAATGAGGGCCGTTACAGGGTGGACCTTTTGGTGGCGCTTTACAACAGGGAATGGATTTTTCAGCCTGGCATCGGGGTAGCCACCATAAGCTGTGAGATTTTGGGTGGTCTTTGTGATTCGCCGTATTGGTCTGTACGGCGTCCTGGTCATCTAGCACCAGTATTGTCGTGGGAAAATTTTTAAGGAATCAAAAGGAGGGTAATTTGGGAAGTTTTTATCCGGGTGTGCCAAGAAATGAGCTTAAAAAAATTCAGGAAAATTTTTCGGCCAGTATTTTCGTAGAGACTGGGTCCTATTTGGGCGACACCGCCAAGTGGGCATCAGAGTTTTTCCCAAGGGTTGTTACCATCGAGGCCGATAAAAATCTATTTGATGGAGTTAAGAAACGGTTTGCCGATAATTCTAGAGTGGAGACTTTATTCGGTAATTCAGAAGTCGTGCTTTCCCAGTTGGTTCCAACCATTAAAGATCCCGCGATTTTTTGGCTCGATGCACATTGGTGTGGGCCTGGTACGTTCGGCGACGAATCCGAGTGCCCACTTCTCACTGAGATTGAAATTTTAAATAAGAGGATTGAATCCACCGTCATCTTGGTGGATGATGCGCGCTTATTTTTAGCGCCTCCTCCGCGTCCTCATAAACCCGATCAGTGGCCCTCAGTCTCGCAGGTTGTTGAGAAGCTGAATCAGCGAAGTGATAAAGAGATTTACATTTGGCGCGATGTTATTTTTGCAATCCCTAAAAATCTAATCACTCCATTTCAAAATATAATTCAGGATTTATATGAGCAAAAGACATGATGATTTGCAATCAAAGGCGATTAGTGAAATGAAACTTCATCTTGGATGCGGGCAAACGTATTTTCCCGACTATATCAATATCGATTTCCCGTCCACGAGCCATACAGTCCAAATCAAATCAGTTGCGGACAGGCATTGCGATATTTTAGATCTAAACTTTGCACCCGGATCAATCGCCGAAATTAGATTGCATCACGTGTTCGAGCATTTTACTAGACCGGTTGCTCTAGCGTTGCTGGCCACTTGGAATCGATGGTTGATGCCAGGCGGTTTGTTGCGTATTGAAGTTCCCGATTTCCAGAGAACTTCTTGGAGCCTATTAAACCCGCTGAGCTCGAAAAAGGCTCATTGTGTGGGGTTGAGGCATATTTTTGGATCCAATGAGGCCCCATGGGCTGTTCATTATGAGGGGTGGACCAAGAGAAATTTTTTACAAGCAGCCAAATCTACCGGCTTTCATGATGTTACAATTGTGCGGAATAGCTTTAAACACACTTATAATATTGAGTTTTATGCAACTAAATCGCAAGAGTTGATGAACCATATCGACTGGACTAGAGGCGTTGAAAATTTCTTAGACAACTTCCTTGTTGATGAGAGTGAAAAAGAGCTTCTTACGCTTTGGATGAGCGACTTTCAAAACAACCTGGATCGGATGGCTCGAGGCCTTCAGGATGGTCGCCTTTGAATCTTTCACTGTGAGTTTTAAATGATTAGAGTGACCGTTGAGCGTGGCGAGCTATATTCATTCCTAACTATTTTTAGAAGTTAAAGCTTTTAGGTCTCGGAAGCCCTCCATTTTCAATCACGATCATCAGTATTGCATGACTTAAAATTGCTATCGAAGTGAGCGCCAGAAAAAACAAAACCATTCTGGCCGGCATTCGTCTAAATCCAGAAAAAATTGCGCCACACCACAGTACGAAAAATGGGAAAAGCATACGAGTGGCAAGTTCTGTGGTCAGCGAGCCGACTGCTGAAATGCTTACTAGCAGTAACATAGTAAACGGCAAAATTTTTGCGACGATATTATCTGAATAATTGGATGTTACCCACCAAGCTAAACTAGCTAGTATCAAGTATATTCCGATAGCTGCGCCCGGAGGCTTACCGATCCAGGCGCCTTTCGCGTAAAGTGCAACGTAAGGAGTGTTTGGGTAAAGAACCGACAGTATGTCGGAGGTCGGAACGAGGTGAGTCCGAATGGGGAAGATAATCAGGAACACTAAAACAGAGGTTATAAGGGCTGCCGCTACCGCAGACAATCTGTGACTAGTACGAAACCTTCGGAGCGCCATATTAATTGACCACGCCAAAATAAAACATCCTATCAACACAAGAGTCGACAAATGAAAGAGTATTCCGAGTGTGCAAAAAAATGCAAAACTAAATAGTCTTAAAAACAAAGAGGTGTTTACACTAGCCGCAGCGATGGCGATAACAAACATCGCCCAGCCTAAGCCTTGTCGTAGATACCAGTCAGATGCCAGAACGGATGGAACCGAAAATAATAATATTATAAGCCCTAGCATTTTAGCTTTTGTCGGTACCCTGAAGATGGTGAGGAGGAGCCATGTGGCAGTTAATTGCATCAGACCGCAGAACGCTTGCAAAGCCCAGCCGTAGCCCAAGGCATTATTAATTAATCGTAATATTTGCCAGCCAAAAGCCTCAATTTTACGAATACCTGCGATGGCATTGCTTGGTGCGCTAGGAGCTCCAAAAAATGATGTCTCGTAAAATTTCAGATTACCTAAATATCCGTTTAAATAGTCAGTGTCGGAAAAAGGGCTGTGCCCAAGCCCGCTGGCCCAGCATAAGAAAATCAGAGCGAGAAAAAAATGTCTCGGAAAAGAGATCATGTAACAGATGAAGCCTAAAAGCAAACAAATGCCCATTCTGATCATAAATAAATCAGGCCTATTAAGGCATATTGGCCCCATACATTCTAAATTAAGCAGATCAAGCATATAGGTGACCCAGAACTAGGTGTTCAGCGATGGAGATCGTCACGGGCTTATGTTATAACTTCTCGTGCCGCGCTTACAACAAGCCATTCTAGGTTTGCTTTAAATTGGCACAAAAACCCCCTTGATGTTAGCCAATGAGCGGTGCCGGACGCGTCGTTAGCAGTCGACGAGTTGGGCTTTCGCAGCCGGATATCGAAAAAAGGAGTTCTGCTGATTGAACGACGTTGTTGTCCAAAACCCAAATGCCACAGATCAGGGAAATGGCGTTTTTAAAAATTCCAGCTCTGCGCCAAAGGTGAGTGTTATTACCATCTGCTATAATTGCCGAGATGAAATTATTGAGACACTTCAGTCCGTTGTCAGCCAAAGTTTTAAAGATTACGAGTATATAATAATTGATGGCAAATCAATCGATGGAACCAGAGAGACTATTGAGCAGTTTATTCTGTCAGCCGGTAGTAATAGTGTTTTTATTAGCGAAAAAGACAGAGGTATTTACGATGCGATGAATAAAGCTATCAGGTTGGCAACTGGTGATTTTATCATCTTTATGAACGCTGGCGATATTTTTGGGTCTCATCAAGTTTTAGATCAGATTAGGCATTATTTTAATGGATCAAATGACGTAATTTACGGAAACCATGTGGTCAAATATCCCGCCTCTGGTCTTCGACGGTTCGTCCCCGCAAGACAGCCTGAAGATCTATGGCGTGGAATGGTAGCGTCGCATCAGAGCACTTTTGTGCGAACTAAAATTATGAAGCTTAAACAATTCGATTTGAACGAGAGAATTGGCGCTGATTTCAAGCTACTATTTGATTTGTATTGTAGCGGCGCCAAATTCCAGCGAGTTGATTGCACCATCTCTCAGGTCTCTGCCGGTGGTATTTCTGACAAAAGACGAGTCGAGGCAATATGGCGCCGATTTCTGATGGTTTATGCCGCAAGACGTGAGTCTAGGGTTATACTTTTTTATATGTATTTGGCTGCAAGAGAATCGCTCGTTTTTTTCGCGAAACAATTAATTCCGCAGTCTGTGACAGATTGGTTTTTGAAATTAAAGCGCGGATCGATCTCAGAGAGTGGTTCGTCTTGAAAGGTAATTTATTATAAGTCGAGTCATTGGTGGATTTTTTTATTTCTTTGGCCCGACGTGTTGTAGAACTTTCCATGATAGCTTGCCGATGATAAGGGGGATTGAGGGTTTTAGACCATTTACTTCCCAAGCCCTCCAGCACTCTCTGTTAGCGCGCCAAATAGCAGACATTCCCTCATTACTAGCCCCGCCTTCGCGCATTCTAACAATTAAATGATCACACCAAGCTGTTTTTAGACCAAACTTAGTGATTAATCGCACCATCATTTCGTAGTCTCCAGCAATTCTGAAGTCTAAGTTGAATCCGCCGTATTTTTTCAGAACATCCCGCCTCACGTAGAATGCTGGATGTGGTGGATGCCACCCAAGGCGCATTCCACTTGCGGGCGGATTGCCGGCTCGCCAATGGCGAGTTACTCTTGCTAGATCATTACTTGCTGTGTAAACGATATTGCCGTAAACAATTGCAGCATCCGACTCTTCAAAAGTTTTCGCAATCAAATCAATTGCATTTGGATCGGCAAATACGTCATCGGAATTTAAAAATCCAACAACATCGCCCGATGACTTCGCTAGCCCCTTGTTCATGGCGTCATAGATGCCTCTGTCATTCTCAGAAATTACCAGAGTATTCTTAGGAAGCTTCTGCAAGCTGTCGTTAATAATATTTAGGGTTCCGTCGTTGGACTTGCCGTCGACAATTACATACTCAATATTTGTAAAATTCTGCGAGGCGACCGACTCAATTGTCTCCCCAATGGTTGAGGCGCTATTGAAACACACTGTAACAATCGAGACTTTCAAAGGATCCTTTCGTTAATTGACTCGGGTAGATACACCGTAATTATCCTCAACAAGCGCCCTATGCCTGCGCCTTGCCCTTGATTCTCTTATCACAACTAAAACAGCGACGCCTAGGATTGGAGTGCGAAAAACTTAGTTTCTAAAATAAGGTTAAAAAATCCCGCGCAGCTATGGGCAATCATTAATCTAGTAGAGCACCCTCACCCCATGCTCCGCCACCAGGTAAACCCACACAAGAGCCAGTAAACACGCAAGTTTAAGATTGCCAATATGCTTTGGCCGTCTACGGTACAGTACACGCATCGCCATAAATATCACAAGACTTCTTAGACTGATGAGGTCTAGCTTGTATTGCTCCTGTAGGGCTTTAGGTAGAAGTAGTATTGCTAACGGGATGGTTAGTAGTAGAAAGTCAGAGGGCGTGAACACAAACGACCGCCTTTTGGCTGTGGCTATAAATAGCAGTAAGCTACTTATGAATAGAGCAATAAACAGTGCGTTATAACCACTGTGGATCGAGTAGGGTCTTCCCTCCCAGGCAATCGTCATGGGGTTCAGGTTATTGACGACTAGAATCACCACAGCTGCAGCACACACCGCAAACGAATCAAAAAACACCGAGCCTCTAATGGTGTGGGGAATAAAGGCGCTGAGGATGATAATAATTCCAGCCACAATGGACCAGTTGGCAAATTCTCTGGGGACCTGACCCGAGAGGGCTGGGCCCAGCATCAGTATCGCAAACAAAAGATAGCGGTTTGTGTTCTCCCAGTGCCTGATGGCAGAGGAGACTTTTATAGACATCGGTTTTGTGATGCGTTTTCGGTGGGTGGTTACCGCCGCCGCCACGGCGTCATCATCAAGCTTGTTGCAAGCAGGCACCGCTAGTAGCAAAAATATGGCTGCTACATACGGAACCCAGGGGAAGTCATACTTTGGGAAAAGGGCCGGAAAAATCCCCAAGACTCCAAATAGGAATGCCAGGAAGTAAATGGTCATCACGCTTTGGCTGTGACTTAGCCCAATTCTGAGGAGCGTGTGGTGGAAGTGATTTTTATCGGCGGAAAACGGACTTCGCCTTTCGCGAAGTCGTCTCAGCATGACGACTGCAGTGTCTACGATGGGGATTGAAAACGTCAGAATGACAGAAACAAAAGGTGTTGCTTGGCCTGTTATTGGCGAATCGCGAAGGGCGATTAACAGTAAAGACCCTGACATAAACCCAAGCCAGTTAGATCCGCCGTCTCCCATAAAAATGCTGGCAGGGTGAGTGTTATATCTAAGAAATCCAAATATGGCTCCCAGCATGGGCAGAGCAAAGGTTAAAAGAACGCTAGCATTTTGAGTTGCAACGAAATCCGCGAAGCTTAGTAGGCCCACACCTATGAGCACCACGCCTGCAGCCAGACCATCAAGGCCATCAATGAGGTTAATGGCGTTGATCGCACCAACGATCAAAAATGCACTAAAGAGCACTCCAAATATTCCGGGTAGTGCCAAAGAGAGATTCTTGGTTAGAGTAATGTGCTCGACTGCTAATTGATCGTGATAAATTGCAAATAACGCTGCAGCAATCTGAACTCCAAGCCGCACTTTAGCCGTTAATGGTGTAAAGTCATCAATCACTCCACAGATAAAAACCGCCAGTGATCCAAGGATCACTCCTTGATAGGGCAAACTTGCTGGCAGAATAGAAATGGCCCCGAGAAAAGCAATCACCATGGCCACGCCACCAAGCCGTGGGATCTCCCGGGAGTGGATTTTTCGTCCGGCTTCTTGGGCGCGATTTGCCGAGTGGCCGTCGAAGAGTCCGTAAACGGTGGCAAATTTAGAGACGACAGGAACTAAGACCATGCTGATCGAGGCTGCCAGCATAAAGCTAAGCGCAAGCAAAATCCCTGGCGAAAAGGTCTCAGAAAATAGATTCATGAACGCCAGAAAATCATTTTTGACTAGGAAGGTCTAGGAAATTTGCTAGTATCTCCGACTTAAGATTTATCGCTGTTTTTTTATGGAGTTGCCGCAGTTATGGCATCACAAAACCCGAAACCTACCAATGCTCCAAAAGCCTCTGAGGATGACTATATTGACATTATTGATGTCCTAGGGTTTTTTTGGCGGGCTAAAGTATTTGTGATTATTGGAATTCTTATAATGACGTTATTGGCCGTGGGAATTGTTAACGCCAAAAAACCACCCGTTTATATCACCTCGGTGCCAGTGAGCCTTGAAGTGGCTGGCGGGATTATGCCTGATCAGATTACGGCTAACTTTAATGGTCTGATGGCTCGAGCAGATATCCAAAAAGCCCTGCATACAGCAAATGTGGGTTTTGTGGGTGGAAAGCCGCCGTTCAAGCTGACAAGTTCCGCAGGTGAAACTTCGGTGGAGTTTAGCTCTCTCAGTAGTGACCCGGGCGGCGCAAGAGCTTTAAATGCTGTCAGAGCTTTAACAGAGGCCTCTCGTAAGCTTAACCAAACGCAAGAGGACGCATCATCTAATGTAGCCCCTGAGAAGAAAGCATCCTCAGATCTTGAAGAGACATTTCGTAAGCTTGTCGCCTTACAGGTCTCAGAGGAAGCTCCTTACCGAAGTAGATTATTTGCTATAGAAGCCAACCTTGCTCAAAAAACAGGCATTAGACCGATTCCTGCCACCTTTGTTAAAGGTACATCTCTTGGAGATGACGTCTTTAGGCTTCTTGGTGCAGCCGACTCTAAGTTAACGGATTCAGAGAGAGCCGAGATTATCAAAGAGTACTCCGAACTTGCCGGTGCTATTAGAGTGATTGCAGCCAAGTATGAAGCACCGTTAACTCAACTGAGTCCGGCACTGTCCGGCGCATCGGGCGTGCTGGCAGAGCTGGTGAAAGGCTATCCAGTCGTCCTAGCTGATGAGGCGACCTTTAAGGCGTCCGTGTCGATTGGTACCCATGAGCGTTATGAAAGTAAAAGGGCTCTATTTCTGATCCTAGGCGTTATGCTTGGGGGGCTGTTTGGGCTGATGTCATACGGAGCATATCAATTTTTTGCGTCTAACAAAGATCGATTGAAGGCCGTCCTTAGATCCTGAAATAATAGTTGCGCGATAGCTATATGCCTAGCTAAAGATACATTAATGCTTTTTTCCAACTTTAAAATTTTTTTTAGTCAGTCTAGTCGGCACTTTCGTAATACCGGAGCAATAGTGCCAAGTAGCCGCTCTGTGGCTATGCAGCTTTCCGAGTCATTATCGCGCCCCGACAGAGCTCCGATGCGTATCTTAGAGGTGGGCCCGGGCACAGGGGTCGTAACCAAGGTGATCGCCTCTCGCATGATAGCCGGTGATACGCTTGATATTTGCGAAATCAATCCTGTATTCGCAAAATTGATTTCAGAGACTATAGATAACGAGCCCCTCTTTGCCTCAGTTCGCAGAAGTATTCGAGTGTTTGAGCGTAACATCCTTGATCATTCGGTAGATGATGGGTCTGCCTGTTATGATTTAATCGTGTGTGGTTTACCATTTAATAACTTTCAGCAAAATTTGGTGGCCCGGATTTTTGATCATCTATCTAGTCTTCTTGCTCCGCATGGCTCTCTGTCCTACTTTGAATATTTGGCCGTTAGAAGATTTAAAAACACCTTCATGAATAAAGGTGTATCTAGAGACGACGTTGTATCTCAAGACGGTAAAAATCCCAGGATTTTTAAGTCGCTTAAATCAAAAATAGTTTTTTCAAATTTACCTCCTGCGATTATTCATCATCTCGGGAAATCTGAATCACCATGACTGCCCTGAAGCGATCAAAATTATTTCGTGCCGTATTGGTGGTTTTCGCCGTTGTAACGGTGTATCTCATGGCACACGCCTTCGAGGTTTTGGTCAATGATGGTCAGAGGTCTATTGGCGCAAGTCTATTGTTTTACAACTGGGTGATCCTTGAATTTTTATTGTGCTTGATACTGGCTAGAATAATCGCATCAGTTCAATCACTAAAGATGCGATTGATTGGTTACGCCGTCTTATCGTTTGTCGCGCTAGTTTACCTGATACAGATGACCTCGCTATGGGTAGGAGGCGAGTTTCTCACAAGGCTGGCTCTTGAGAATATCGTACATAGTGACTTTATTTTGGGGCAATGGTCTCCCTACATTTTGCCGATAGTCATTGTCGGAATGAGTGGCCTCTGGGTGATTATCAACAGGTTTACCGCGCGTGCACCATTGACCCGTCGGTCAGGCGGCTCGCTGGTGGCCATGGTGATTTTGTGTTTGCTTTTGTTGCGATCAGAAAATTGGGCTCCGAAAGCCGTTAAAAAAGAAAGAGACGAAATTTTAGAACGCTTTGGCCTCGCTAATGCGGCTCCAGTCCGGAGCTTGCTCGATCTTCTGCAAAAACCCTCTAGCAATGACGGCAAGCTCAATCAGGAAGACGTGGAACTGTTAGCCAGTCGACAAATTGCAGTGTCTCCTGCTGTTAAGTATCCCTTGGTCAAACTCTCAGCCTATTCGTCTGCAAATCCGGCAATCGAGTTGGGCCTAGAAATTCCTGGAAGGCCAAACGTCGTTCTTTTGTTTGCTGAGGGGATATCGGCTCGCTCAATTGAAGTTTATAGTGATCGTCACAAGGGTCTTACACCAAATTTGGTGACGTTTAGTGAGAGAGCGATTGTTTTCGATAATTATTGGAGTCACACAGCCGCCTCCTACAGAGGGATGAAAGGTCAGCTGTGCTCTCTGTATCCCTCCCATGATGGCACGGACGCGTCAAAGGGCAATTTTTCAAAATATTTTTGTCTTCCGGATGTGTTCCGCGAGAACGGTTATCGGTCGATATTTGTAAATGCTCACAACCGTGACAGCTCATACCTTGATGAAATGATGCCGACACTTGGGTTTGACGAAACCCTAAGCGCAGAAAATCTTCTTGTGAGTCATTTGCCCGGCATGCAGGCTGCGGGACAAGGATCATTATCTGATCATCAGTTTTTTAAAGTGATGGCCCTTGAGATTGAAAAGCAGTCCAAACAGCCGGATAAAAAACCTTTTTTTATTGCGGCCTATAATTTGGGTACCCATGCTTTTTTTGATGTTACGTCGGGAGAAGTCAAGTGGCGCGGAGGCAAAAACAACTCACTAAACACAATTCATAACTTTGACCATGCTTTTGGGGAGTTTTGGGAGGCCTTTACTAAATCAGACGCTGCAAAAAATACTGTTTTCATCCTGACCAGTGATCATGCCCATTACATGGAGGCATCCTTTATTCGAGCCTTCGGAGATCCAGGATATTCACGTATATTTTTGACCGAGTTCCACTTATTGTTTATTCACCCAGTTTAAACAAATCAATTCGCTACAACGCCAAAAACGCTACGTCTGTTGACTTGGCTTCCACACTGTCTCATTTGCTGGGCCTCCCAGATGGCCCTAACCCTTGGGTCGGCACGTCTATTTTTGATCGAAGTCGCAAGTCAAACCTCAACTCAGGTGTCGTCGGATATCCGGGTCATGTTTTTGTTGTGGGTGATGATGAGCCCAAAGCAGCGGTTGATCCAAATCACGAGGAGGCGGATCGCAGGGCTATCCGTCGATTCTTTGACTACAGTAACCGTCTTGAATCGCTTGATAGAATTTGGAATCCAGAACTACGGACAAGAGGCCGGGTGGCGGTCGAAAACTAAGTTTATATTTATGAACGGCATCAAACTCCCAGCCCCCCAAACCTGCCCGTAACCCCGTTTAAAAAGCTTCTAAAAATCATCTCTAAATTTTGCTGGTACGGACTAGGCTTCAGTCCCTGAATGCAATCCTTCATGATGTAGTGGCCCCCTTTTAAACCGGACAGTTTAGTCAGCTCCTAAGACAAAGGAGTATGACTATGATTAAGACTAGTTCTAAGACCCCGAAATTTCAGGTTCTCACTGGGCCAGAGCGCCGCAGGCGATGGGTCCCAGCAGAGAAAAGCTCCATGGTTTGTGAGACTTATGAGCCTGGAATGACAGTCTCCTCAGTTGCCAGAAGACCGTCTTTACATTGGCAGTACGAAAAGGTGTCTTGCAGAGCAGTCATTTTGCCAAAGGCTTAGTCTTCATTGCCATCAGTGGAGCCATGTTTTTGTCATGGGCTATTTTGCTGAAATAGCTCTTTAAAGCGCAGACGTATGCGTGAATGCATTGATGATCATATACCTCGATCACGCGCTTAGGATAGCTAGCGTAAGGATTAGGATGGTCACTACCGGTATGATTGCGGTTAGTTTTTTGGGGCTTTCTTCGATGATTTATGATCTTAAGAATACGAATACAAAGGTTCTAAATGAAAAAGTAGTATGGCTTACAGCATTTCTAAGAAGTTGTCCTGAGCCATGTTCGGTGGATGTTGCTGAGATCTCTAAAGGGCTTGTTCGTGGAGGGGTTTTTGCACAAAGATTATGCGGCCTATTTTATTGCTTGGATTAATGCAAGGGAGGGGATAAATAACGCCATTCTATTTGCGGTGCCCACCCCAAACAAAGACTAATGCCAGTATTGCTTATTAGGGCAGCTTAATAGGCGGGCTCTGTTCAAAGCCAGTTTTTTCTGAGAGCTCTAAATAAGAGTTTCATTTATTGTGAAAGGTAGTTTTCGTCAAAAGGCCTTATAATTATAACTCTTTAGCTAATCCCGCAATTTCGAGTCAAATGCCTCTATGAAAGTCACCAGTCGCCCGAGCCAAATCATGACTATCATCTTAGTGTTTTTACTCGTCTTATGGCTTGTAGGAATCCACGTTTCCGACTTGTCCAGAGTGATTGCTGTTAGCACTTTAGTGTTTCTGGCATTTGTGTCCTACCAGCGGTATGAAGGTGCCCTCGGTGACGAGCACGCCCCATCAAAAGCATTTGACTGCTTTCTGAAGATTTTTTGTGTGATCTATGTCGTTTTGATTCCGATTTATCTCATATCAAAAGTCTACGCTGGAACACACGGTATAGATTTTGCCATATTCTCTCAGGTTATTGAGCACGCCTGGCCTAGGGGTAAATTTGAAAGCTCCCTTATTTCCTCTGAAGTAGTTAATTTCATGGGGCATCATTTTGTCCCCATATTTATTATTCCCGGCTTGTTTGGCTACTTTGGCGTCCCGGCCTATGTATCAGGACCTTTTTTTCATGGTGCGGCAGTTGCCCTTGGAGCTTATGGAATCTTTCGTCTAGGGCAACTTCTCAAGTTTCCGCAACAATTGAGCCTGCTACTCACGGTGATAATACTGATGAATCCATCAATCAGGCATACGCTTTTTTGGGGGATTCACGATGAAACATTGGCATTTGGAATTATTCCTTGGATTTATATCTTTTGGCTTCAAGACAAGACTAGGTGGGTAATTTGTTTGCTAGGCGTGACGTTTCTGACGAAAGAGAGCATGTTTTTATTTGGCGCCATGTTTTGCGTGATGGCAATTACATGTGGTTATTTTGGAATGGGGCCAAAAATGATGCCCCGTAAAAAAATGATCCCATATGTTTTGGTATTTTTCTCAGCAATTTTTGGATTTGTTGGTTATGTTTTTCTGCAGCCATACATATGGGGTAAAAACTTTGACTTCCTAAATAGATTAGGATCATTAGAGTATTTTCTAAAGGCGAGTACGTTGTATGAAAAAGGAATTTGGCTCGTTTATCTATTTTTACCGGTTGTTTTTTTGCCGCTTTGGAACATTCGAACGCTCGCATATCTGCTGCCTGCTACACCATTGATCGCTATGGTGCTAGTTTCCGGGTTTTCCGGCATGCACGAGTTCAACAACTATTACTCCGCAATTCCCTCCCTAATTATTGCCCTTGCAGCGATGTTGTCACTGCAGTTTTATGATTGGCGATCAAAGAAGCTTCTAAGTCCAGTTGCCATCCTCATTATGATGTCAATGGCTCTGTCATTTGCCTCAAATAAGCCAACTAAAGACCTGATCAAGAATCTCACTGGAACGCACTATGATGGGCAGGATTTACAGTTTATTCCCGACGAATCAGAGGTTATTGTGACCGAAGCATCGGCTCTTTTTTTGTTGAGATGTAAAAAAATCTATAGGTTATGGATTGCTAATCAATCTAATCCTAACTTTGATTTCATAGTGACGAAACATGGTGAGGAGTCAGATGTCAGCCAAACTCTGGCGCGCCATGCCTCGGTGTGCAAGAGGACTGATAAATGGGTCGTCTGGTGTAGGGCAAAGGATCAAGGATAATTCAAGAGATTAGCCTTAAATTTTTAGCTTCTTAAAAATCTTTTCCGGAATACTGCAAATAATCATCATGATCCAGCACCAAAACCAGGGCAGATAGACAATATCTTTTTTGCGTTCCACGGCTTTGACAATCCCGCTAGCCACCACGTCAGGTGATGCCCACAAGAGACCTTTGGGGTAGCTTTCTGTCATTGGCGTGTCCACAAACCCAAGTCTTAGATCGGTGACTGGGACATTAGCTGCAGAAAGTCGATTTCTAAGTCCTGATAAAAATATACTTAGAGCACCCTTAGCCGTGCCGTAGACGTAGTTACTAGCTCTTCCTCTGTCGCCAGCAACAGACGTGATGACGCATAGGTGGCCTTTTTTATTTGCTTCAAAGTCATTGGCTAACCGTGCACATAAAGAGGCTGGCGACAGGAAATTAACGTCAAGAAGCTCTTTTGAAGTCTCCCAAGATCTTTCGGCAGTTTTTTGGTCTCCTAAAACGCCGTGCGCTATGAAAGCTAGGTCAATACCTTGAAGTTGATGCTTGGCTCTTGCAATCAAACTATCGTGCTGTGTGGAGTCGGTGAGATCAAGTGTTTCACCAAATATATTGGCATTACCGCGTGTTTTTAAGTCTTGGATGAGGGCAGATAGTTTTTTTTCAGAGCGGCCAACTAAATATAACTTAGTATCGCGGGACGCCCAGATGCGAGCCGTTGCCTTGGCGATGGCTGAGTTTGCTCCGAGGATTAAAATTTTTTGCATAAAAAATCTCTTTTTAAATAAGTAAAAAATAAAAAATAAAAAATAACGTTAACTCGTGACTCGCCGCCAAAAAGAACTACTAAACTTTGGATCAACAAACCGACTAAAATCCTGAAGCCTCGGGTAAAAAGCCCTGAAATTTTCTTTGCTCATACGTGCATCTTTTGCGACGTAAACAGAGCCTTTTGCAGCCTTTGTGACATCGTCAAGCCTATCAAGCAGACGGTATAGTTTTTCGCCCGTATTAGGAAAATCCAGTGCCAGCGTCACCCCAGGCCTAGGAAAACTCATAAGCCCTAGACTAGGGATGTCTCCAAATGTTTTTAGGACCGATAGGAAGCTTCCCTGACCACTTTTTGAGATGCTTCCCAGGATTTCCTTGATGGCGTCTTGGCCATCACTAAATGGCACCACACACTGCCACTGTAAAAATCCACGCTTACCATAGATGCGATTCCAGTCGTGAATAGCATCAAGGGGATAAAAAAACGGATCATAGTGCGTCATTCCAGCCGTCTGACGAGAAAGTTGTTTATTATAATAGAGCAGATTAAAAGCCTTAACCGTCGGACCCGACAGGGCAAAGCTAGGAAAATCAAATGGGACTGATTTTTTACTGCCAGGACCTTTAATACTAGCTTTGGTAAACTCAGCTTTAGCGTGGTTTCCTCTAATGTATAAGCCGCGTCCCACTTGCTCTTTTCTTGCTAGGCAGTCAAGCCAAGAGACCGTGTAGGTCCATTCTTTCTTTGGATCCTTTGACAGTGCAAAAAAGTCACTTAAGCCAGTGGTCTTTACCACTTCTTGGGTAATAAATGGATTTTGTATGGGGCGAAGTTTAATCTCAGCCCAGGTGATAAGTCCTGTGAGTCCAAGACCACCAATCGTTGCATAAAACATATCTTCATTGGACGTCTGCGAACAAATGAGTCTTTCGCCATTTGATCGAAGGAGTTCAAATTGCAATAAGTGATGGGAGATATTGCCGTCCACGTGATGGTTTTTACCGTGAACGTCATTGGCAATGGCTCCGCCTAGGGTGACAAACTTTGTTCCAGGTGTAACGGGTAGGAAAAATCCTTTAGCTACGGCAAAGTCTAAGATCTCCTCAAACGTTACACCGGCTTCTGCACGTAAAAGGCCAGTATTTGGATCAAACTCCATAAGGTGATCAAGAGACCTTGTCAGGAGTAAATGAGCATCCTCATTAAGGCAAGAATCACCGTAACTTCTTCCCATACCTCGGGGCAAAAAAGACGTCTCTTTTTGAAGGATGGGAAGATCGTCAAACCGATTTTTAAGCCTTAGAGCGGCCTGATTATGGGCTTTTGGATAACGGCCCCAGCTTTGGTGAATGGATATTTTCTGGTAGACGGCCATCTTAAACCTTTTTCGAACTAGTTAAGCACTAAGCGGCAGCGATGATTAATCCGGCAGTGATTATAAGAACCACCCAGCTTTGTAGATCTTTGACGGCAAAGACTACGGGGTCATCATCCACCTGGCCTCGATTTGCAAGCATCCACACGCGGCCATTCCAATAAAGTAGCAAAGGGGCTAGGGCCCAAAGTCTTGTGGGGTGCGAGTAAAGCCCCTGAACATCACTGCTTGAAAAATACAGAGCAAGAATAAGAATGGACAACATGGAGGACGTGATACCCATGATCAGCACCGGAATTTTATCTTCCACGCCGTATCCGCGGCCGTGGAGAGCGCTGTGGCTTTTCCCAATTACACGACGAAGTTCGGTGTAGCGCTTCACCATGGCAAGACCAAGAAAGAAAAACGTGCTAAAACTTAGTAGCCAGTGGGATATTGGCGTACTTGTGGCGGCAGACCCTGCCATAAGTCTCATGGTGTAAAAAGACGCCAAAACGACCACGTCAAGCATGACCACTTCTTTGAGCCTAGTGCTGTAGAGAATATTTACGCCCAGGTAAAGAGCTAGCACACCGATAAACTCAGGACCTAAAAGTGATCCAAGCGATACGCTAGCCACTCCTAGAAGCAGCATCATGAAAAATCCATGTCTAATGGGTAAAAACCCGGAGGCAAACGGTCGGTTTTTCTTGGTGGGATGGCGGCGGTCGTTTTCCACATCTAGCATGTCATTCATGGCGTAAACTAGAGACGCTATGAAAGAGAAACTGAAGCCTCCAATCACGATATTACGCAAAATCTCAGGAGAACTAAGTTTGTGAGCCGCCAGGGCGGGGATGATTAAGAGAGCATTTTTAATCCATTGGTGAATTCTTAGTTGCTTCAAAATAAGCTTAAAGCTTGTTTTGCCGTCGTAAATGGTTTCGTGAGAAATGCCCAGGGATTTAATTTTGCCGAGCACGTGCTTACTTGGATTAACGAGAATGGCGTGGCTTGCTTTTTTCCAAATGGCGAGATCTGATGTGCTATCACCAATGTACTCAAAAGGCTTTTCCACGTTGGCTTTAATCCACTCTAGTTTTTTTTCTGATTTGAGATTGATGGATCCCGACGACCCGTGTGCCATATCAAAACACTGACAGTGATCTGCAATGGACTTAACAAACGAGTGATGAGAGGCAGATGCCAAGATGACTATGTTACCGTCATCTCTACGTGATCTGACGTGGCGAAGTATCTCTTCGCGGTAAGGTAGGGATGATGGGTCTAAGTTGACCAGATTAGCCACCTGTTCCTTGGTGTATGCCTTACCCCGCATCAGCCATAAGGGCAAAGCAAGGCTCGCCAGCGGCTTGGTTCTAATAAGTTTGAGCACCGACTCAAATAAGAGATCAGTCTTAATCAATGTGTCGTCAAGATCACAGATGGTGACTGGTGGAGGTGTGCTCATGAGAACAGGTCCTTTGGGTCAAAAGTAAGACGCCATTTTCATCACAAATCCGTGATTAGTTCAATGGTTAGGATGCTCTGGCGCGACAAACTGCTAGGGTCTAATGCTTAGGCCCATTACTAAAGTCCTCAAATACAGACCGTGTAACCGCCCGATACCGTGTGGCATTTTAAAGAAGATATCTTTTCAAGCTGCTCCACCCATTCTTTTTTCGCCCAAGGTGCGACCACATAGGCAGATAATGAGCTGGTTTGGCCGCTGGCTATCGTGTTTTGAAGACTCTCGCAGTAGGCTTTGCTAGGCTCATCAGGAGGGTTGGCGCGAGTGCCGCTGTTGAACCGTAGGCCTTCTTCCACGGCTAAGATAGCCAAGGGCAGCCATCGCCTTGCGCCGTCGTTAGTAGATTGGCAGGACGTGCCGTCTATTTCTGGTGGCACAAGTTCAATGGTGGATTTGCCGCGCAAAAGCTCTGACCACTCTGATTTATTAAGAGCCACAAACTGCCTATCACGCACGAAAAAACTACCGGCTTTATCCCTCATTTCCGCAAGCTGGATTACGGCTGCAATGATGGTTATGACAATGATATCTCGCCGTCGTCCAGCCCGCCAAAGATGTGAGAGCCATAAAAAAAGTAGCAAGATGATGAGGTAGTGCATGGCCCAAGCAAATCGACCCACAGATCTAAATGTTCCCAGGATTGGTAGGAATGGCTCATAAATGAAATCTAGATAACCCATGGTAAATCCCAGGAGGCGGACCTTGGCGCCTAGAGACCACAGAAATAGAAAAAGACAGCCAAGGCTCACGCCCGTTAAACTTGTCAGTGGTCGAATAAATTTTTTAAAAGGGTAGTGATGCTCTTTGAAAAGTAATTTCTTTAGGACGTAGGTCACGACAATCAATAATGATCCGCCGCCGATGTATGCAAAGCCTTCGTACTGTCCTGAGCGAAACTTGAAGAGAGCTGGGACAAATGGACTCCAGCCGTATGAGTTAAAATGCATGAGTATATCAGACGTGTAGATATGAATATTATCAATTGGTTTTGGCTGACTTAAAATACCGATTATCCAGAATCCAGCGAGAGTACAAAAGATCAATCCAATCACTGATAAAATCCATTTCGTCAGGGAAACCAAACGTTTTGCGGGATGATTGATGGCCTCATAACCAAAGCAGCAGACAGCCATAACTAAAATAAAAGGTGGCCAATAGGGGTGAATCATAGCTGCGCTGATAGTTAAAACCATCCACCCCAAGTAGTTTGTCGCCCAAAACTTGTTATCACGGCGCGTACCCAAGATAAATGTAGCCAGGATAATCCAGTGCGCCATCAGCGCAAGATGACCATTACGCGCAAGGAGTGGGGGTGATATGGTGACAAAAAGTGTGAAAAAAAACCGTAACAGGATCGAAGAAGCAATGAGTCGTCTCGCGATCAGAGCCGCAAAAAAACTTTGCAGCGAAAAACAAAGTATTAGCCAGTAGCCGTATGGGTGCCAGACGGTAAATTGGCCATCTGAAAAAAACTTTGCAATGATTGCTAGTAAGGGATTTGAGTCGGTGAGGGCCACGTTACTCGGCAGAGGATAGACGAAGTGTGATGTGGTGCGGTGGGGGATGGGCCAAGAATGCTTGAGATAGTCAAGCCAACCCATGAGTCCGTACGCTCGGTCTCCCATCACAAGCCAGCGTATATCAGACGAGTCTGTGAAAATGGACCAGTCACCCCCACAGACGAGCCATAGAGCAAGCGCGGTTGTCGTGACCCAAATTAAGCCTAGTTTTAGAAACGCCACAGCCGTGTCACTGCCTGGTTAAAAAGGGCTAAAGGATTAAACTCTATTTTCAACACAAAACAATTAATTGTTCAACTATGGATAATTGGGGGATAATTGTGGGACTGTCCGCAATGACACTGTCCGAAATACTCGTGTTATCGGAGGCAGGGGGAAATGGCCTCATGCGGTATATGACCCGTTTCATTAAGCAAACATTGCCGAAAAGAGCCGTCTTTATCGGTGGACCGAGGCAAGTCGGCAAAACGACGTTAGCTCTGTGGTCTTACCTGTAGCTCTTGGTCCGAATAGAAAAAAGGACTTTTTTGATAAAAGTGATGGGTTTAAGGATGCGCTTATGCATTATTTTCCACATATTAGTTGTTGAAAATCATCATAATCCAAATCTATCTCATGGTTTTTTACCACTTGTTGCAACTTATATGCCCGGCCGAGCCGAAGCCGTCAGGCCACATGGCTTAGCCCCCTGTCGCATTGAGATACTCTGTTATTAACAGCCGCCGTTTTTTGACCGATCTGTTGACCTTAATATCATAAATTATTTGGCTGTAAAAAATCTCTCTATCAATCATTACCTGGAGACGAATCGACGGTTCGAGATCTAGGAGTTCCGTGATTCCTTCGACCAGCTCGGCGAGGGGCTGTGCGTCTGGGTGGGACAATATAAGCTGATTTTCGAAGTGAAGCATTTTAGTCTGTGCACTTAAGCCCGTAACCAACACCCGTCGCTCTTCGTCATTGAGACGGTCGATTAACTTGTCTAAAGATCCAATGTTTGGATCGGCATTAAAGTCATC
>JBEIGW010000003.1:0-31684 GCA_040381655.1 Deltaproteobacteria bacterium | reverse complement strand
GATTACCTTGAGAATGCTCGACTTTTTGATGAGGCCGCGCGTGTGCTGATAAGACTGCAGCGGCCGGGCCGAGCTGGAGTGCTCTATAGCCGCAATGGTCTTTTCGGACCAGCGGCGCAATGCTTTTTGCAGGCCGGGGACTTCTTGAATGCTGCAAAGTGTTTCAGAGAGATCGGAAAGCAACACGAAGCTGCTGATCTTTTCGTCAAGGCCGCCCATTTCGGCGAAGCTGCAGATTGTCTTGAAAAGTCGGGTTTACTGATCGACGCAGCTCGAAACTGGATGAAAGTCCAAAAGTTACCAAACGCCATTCAGTGTTGGAACTCGATTGGTCGAGATCCAGCTCAACTCAGCATCTTTAAGCCGAGCCACGAAGAACTGGAAGCTATGTTTCACGCGTTAAAAGCGGACGCTGGTCTCTCGGGTATATTAAAAATCTTGGCTAAATCCAGCGAAGCTGGAAGCTATATTCTGACTCTATTGTCTGACAATAGCTTTCAGACGGCGAAAGAGATCTTTGGCCAAACCGCACAGCATGTTTCAGGAAGCTTGCTTGGCACGATCAACGTACAGTCCCCGGCAGCAGGTTTACTCGTCAATCTGTACCAAGACAGTGGTCAGTATCGCAACGCGGCTATTCTACTCGAGCAGATGGAAAAGTTTGAGGAGGCGGCTGATTATTTTTCGAAATCAGGTGATTCTGAGCGTGCCCGCTACTGTGTAAGTCGAGCAAATAAGAAAAACGGAAAACCGGCTGCTAATGTGAGTTCGAGTCAAGACGCCGCACCAACTCCTTCAAGTTCAATCCCAAAAGCTAGTTTCTTCATTGATGCCTCAGCTCTCAATAATCCCGCACCCGTAATGGCATCGGCAAGTCCATCAGCGGTAACGCCTCCAGCGGTGCCCGCTTCCTTATCAGCTTTACCGAATAATGTTTTAAACATGAGACCGGAGCCCGTCACTCAGCCGCTTTCGAAATTACCTCTTACAAACGATGAGACCATTTTGCTGAATAGAACATGGCTATTCCAACAGATCAATGAGTCTGAGGTTGAGTTATTGGTAGCCCGATTTTCAGCTGTAGAATACACGGCTGGGCATCGTGTCCAAAGCGGCTCTCCAAACTCGTTTCTTGTCATGGTTATAGATGGCGAGTTCCACTCGGCACAGCGGGATTCATCGCTTGACGGATGGCTGTCACCTGAATCGGGACTGGGTGATCAGGCGCCGGTTGAGTGGGTCGTAACATCAGAGAAAGCACGGGCGATTGTCATCGGATCCGCTGACTTCAGCGCCATTTTGGCCAAAGACTCAGATTTAACCCGACAGGTGTATATAAACCTGACGCAAAAGCTATTTTCGATATCGCGTAACCCGTCGTATTCTAAGGCTGTTTAGCCCCACCCCATTTGGCACACTATCTGCATCTACCTAGGCAAGAGTTTTAAAGACTGCTGCATGGGAGTTGAACACAATGTCTGGTACTGCTGCAAATCTAGTATGTCTTCGTCATCCAAAATACGATGGGCTTGAGTCCCCTGATTTAAATTGCAAGGTGTGCTGTTCCAAGTTTGTGGACCGCATCCGCGCAGATCAACGTAAGTTGTTCGATGTCAATGGATCAAATCTAGGCAAGGTACACAAAGAGTTCAAACCACTACAGGTTACCAAAATCGAACGTGCAGAGCCAAAACGTCAAATAAATTTCGATGGCAGCTGGATCTGAAAAGCGTTGGCAATCAAAATCCTAATCTAAGCTCTCCCCGCGTGGAGAGCTTTTTTTTGAACCCTGATAGAGATCAAAAATGAGCAGACGAACAGGAATGCTGCCGTTCAGTAATTTAATTTTTTTTGTGGGTTTCAATCCGATAAATTTCCATGGCGACTCTTCCGCAGCCAAAATCGCTGCGCGCCAACCTGCGTAATCACGTTTTAGCTTATCGCCAATAGCTCTAAAAAAACTCTCATCATCTCCAGAGAATTCGCCTTTGATACGCTCACCATAGGGTAGATTCGTAATTAGAAGACCGTTTTTAACGGGAGGCTTGGCGTCAAAGAAGTCTGATTTTGAGAACGTCATGTACTTTTCAACTCGCGCACGCAAGGCATTCTCGCGCGCTGCCTCGAGGTAATTAGCACTAATATCACTTGCAAAGATCGGGGCAGGAAGCTGTTCCTTCTTGTCGTCACGACATTGGTCTTGAATATCTTTCCACTTCTTTGAATTAAAAAAAGTAAGACTTTCAAACCCAAACTCGCCCTTCTTGCGATGAATAAGAGCAGCCTTGCCGAGGGCCATCGACGCAGCTTCGATCGCAATGGTGCCACTTCCGCACATCGGGTCGTAAAGGGGAATCGTTCCATCGTAGCCAACCTTCATTAGCAGTGAAGCGGCCATAGTTTCTTTTATGGGAGCCGGATGACGATCAGATCGATAGCCCCTCTTGTGCATGGACTTACCCGACGTATCAACGCTCAAAATGCACCGGCCCGCTCGCACGAATGCGACAAGCTCAACGTCGGGACTCTCCAAGTCAACTTTAGGCCTAATACCGGATTTCTCTTCAAACCATGACTGAAGGGCCTCACGCACCCGTTTTGAAATAGTATTGGACGTCATGACCCCAGGCCCACGCTCACCCGGAACGCCCTCGATCACAAACGTCTTTTTGGGATCAAAAACACCTGACCACTGGACGCGCCTTGCTTGGTCGTACAACATTCTTTCGTCTTTAGCTGCGAAGTCTTTGATAACACGTAGCAAGCGCGACGCGGTGCGAAGCCTCAGGTGAGCTGAGTAAAACGTATTTTCGTCACACTCAAAATGCACCGCTTTGAACTTTTGATCTATCGCCTGGGCGCCGAGGCTATGAAGCTCCGCGGCCAGGACGTCTTTGGTTTCTTCCGGGCAAATGGCAATCATCTTAATCGGAGACATGCGAGAAACAACCCTTCAGGGAAGGCAAATATTTTACGAGCTAAAAACCCCGCCGCCTTAGCGGAGGGGTTTCACCTAAGCATTAATCGAGCATCTCAGCATCTTCATCCACAACTCCACGACCTGACTTCTCAAGTTTTTCAAGCTGCTCCTTGTACTTGACGCTGTGACGACACCAGGGGCGAAGTTCGAGTCTACGCTTGGGAATTGGCTCGCCTGTCCCCTCACAGTAGCCAAAGTCCCCTGTCTGAATCTTATTAATGGCGTGATCGATCTCGTTAAGAAGCTTACGATCACGGTCAAGAAGCCTAAATGTCAGATTTTGATCGACTGTGGCTGTCGCCAAGTCCACCTCATCATACATTTCATCTTTATCAAGAGCGATATTACCTGCTTCCACAGCTGCTTTAGCTTTGTCCAAAAGCGCAGCTCGCTCCTTCTTGAGCGCGCCGAGAAAGGTGCGAAGTTCTTCCTCGCTGAAAAGATCACTCTGGTGAATTTCACGTTTTTCTGAAGACTCTGCTGGCTCCGAGGCTGAAGGCCTGTCCTTCAGCTTTAACACTTCACTTGGAATAGGCAGCGGTTTAACCGGCTTTGCCATGGGAGTCAGCTTAGGGCTTTGGCCAGGACTGGCAGCTGCGCCAGCCTTAGAGGCTCCAACTATCGGTGCGGGCACTTTAGCTTTTGCCTGAATAGTCGGCTGTTTGGCTGGCGGCGGCGTTGGTTTTTTAGGTGGTATAGCAGCGACTTTCTTCGGTGCTACTGGTGCTTTTTTTGCGGCGACCACTTTCTTGGCAGGAGCTGGCTTTTTTGTCGCCGTCTTCTTCGCGATGGGAGCCTTCTTGGCTGCAGGCGCTTTTTTCGCTGCCGGCTTAGCTTTCGGAGCCGGTTTTTTTGGTTTAGGCTTCGCCATTTTACCTTCCTTGTCGATCTCGATTTCAGCAATTAATCAAACAATTTACACACGGAAAACTAATGCAACACTATATCCATCCCCACCCACTTAGGCAAGTGAACACCCGCCCAAGACGCTAGACGTTTTGCTCATCCTCAAAAAGCGGTTTTTGCTGAACGGGTGCCAGCATGCTCTTGAGTTCATTAAGAATATTAAGAGCTTGCAGAGGTGTGGTCTTGTGAATGCGTACACTCTCTAAACGGGTCAAAATCCTATTGAAAACGAAGCCCTCGGATTTCGGGAGGTCTTCACTGGTCTCAGCCTCTGCGGCAGGCAGATTAAAGAGCCCCCTTTGGACCTTGCTTAAGTTATCTTGAACTAACAGTCCCCGCCCTTGGACCTTACTTGCCCCAGCTCTAAGGTCCGATGATGTGGACGGCACTTGCTGGTGAGAGCCTTCGGAGAGGTCCTTACCGTTATGTTCAAAACGACCCAGGAATTTAGTTGCAAGCTCCAACACGTGAGCTGGCACTCCCGCCAGTCGCGCCACCTCTAATCCGAAGGAGCTAGCCGATGCTCCGGCTATCAGTCGGTGGGTGAATACAATACCATCACCGTTTTCTACGACTTCAGTTTGAGCAGTCACCACGTTTGATTTTTGCGCCATCATGGGCACAAGTTCATGATAGTGGGTGGCGAACATCGTAAAGCACTTCACTCGCTCTGCCAAATCCTCAAGAATGCTGGCAGCGATCGCAAGACCGTCCGTCGTCGAGGTCCCTCGACCAACTTCATCTAAAATCACGAGACTTTTACTCGTAGCTTTACGCAAAATCTCGGCGGCTTCACTCATTTCAACCATGAATGTCGATTGACCGCGACTCAGGTCGTCACTCGCTCCGACTCTTGTGAATATACCGTCAAAAATTGGCATCTCTGCCTCAAAGGCAGGAACAAAACCACCAGCCTGACATAAAATCGCAGCAATGGCCGTCTGTCGCATGACAGTAGATTTACCAGCCATATTTGGACCTGTAATCAGCATCTGACTTTTTTTGTCATTAATTAAAACGTCATTAGCCACAAACTCATGTCGACCTACAAATTTCTCAACAACAGGATGACGGCACGACTTCAAAATTAAACGCCGTGGACTAACACTCAACATAGGTCGCACATAATTTTCTTTTACCGCTAGCCAGGCAAAACTCTGCAGCATATCAAGATACCCTAAGGCCTTGGCCACTATCATAAGTCCGTCCCGGTAGGGCACAAGCTTTCTGAGAAGCTCCTGGAATAGGACTAGTTCACGTTGCACTGCCTGCTCGCTAGCCGAAGATAAATCATCATCCAGCTCCTTCAGCTCAAGCGTGGTGTAACGCTCGCCATTGGTCATAGTCTGGCGTCGGATGAAATCCGATGGAACCTTGGCCACATTGGTCTTCGTAACTTCGATGAGTAAACCAAAAGACTTGTGTGACTTTATTTTAAGACTTGAGATCCCGGTCTTTTCTTTCAAAAGATTCTCATAAGCTAAAACCTTCTCCTGCCCCTGCTCGGCTAGAGAGTTTTTCTCATCGAGGAATCGATCAAACCCTTTTCGAAAAACACCATATCCAAGACCAAGTCCCTCTGGCATTTCAACGAGCACGTCCCCTAGTAATCCAAGAACGTCTGGAGAACCTACGAGACCGCGACTTATCTCTTTAAGAGCCGAGTCTTTCTCTGAAATCGACTCGATGACTGGAGATAAGCTATTTGCCTTTGCAAGGGCAGACCGCACTAACGCCAACTCGTGTGGACTGGCTGATCCGGCTAATATTCGAGTCGATAGACGTGCCAAATCCGGGGTGTTTTTTAACTCCGTACGAATTTTATCAAGGCACGCCTCACCAGACTTCAGCAACTCTTCAACAGCCGCATGTCGCGCCGCGATGGCGTCTTTTTTGATGAGAGGATTGACGAGGGAATATCGGAGCACGCGAGCACCCATAGGTGAGAGCGTGCGATCAATGACTCGGGCAAGGCTACCGTCTGACGACCGGCGCCGGGCGGTCTCAAAAATCTCAAGGTCACGTATGACGGTCTCTGACAACGAGACGGAATCTGGCTCTTCGATCCGGTCAATACGAATAAATTGCTTTGTAGACGTTTGAAGTTCACGCAACCTTTCAATGACCCCCGCCACAAGCTCAGGGCCTCCGTTCACGAGACCACAGGTTTGTTTTTCGATTTGCGATGAACCAAAGACCTCTTTAAGGATATCTGCCTGAGCCGTTTGATCCTTAAGTGGTGCTTCTGGAAGATGATCCACACAAAGTGTATTTTCACGGGTCCAGGTCTGCAAAGCCTTCTCAACGGCTGGCGCCGAGAATCGTCGAACAAGCAATTCAGATGGTCTAAATAAGCGCACGTAACTTAGAAGTTGGCCTCGATCAATATTGCCAAGTCGGAATTCGCCAGTCGATACATCAACCACAGCTAAAACTTCGGACGCAGAACCTGGCACATCCATCCAAGCCATAAGGTAGTTCGGTTGATCGTGCTCAAGACCCTCGAGCTCGTCGATACTGCCGGGCGTATAGATCCGGGTCACACCTCGCTTAACAAGCCCCTTAGCTGCAGATGCGTCTTCCAGTTGTTCACAAATAGCGACTTTATAGCCGAGTTTGACTAGCTTTAGCCAGTAACCCTTCGCACTGTGATGAGGCACACCGCAAAACGGTATTTTAGTTTGATCGCCCTTCTCGCGAGCCGTTAGCACAACGTCTAACTTTGGTGCCACGATTTCGGCATCGTCACCAAAAATCTCGAAAAAGTCGCCCATCCTAAAGAATACAATCGCGTCACCGACGGACTGCTTGATCTCGTAGTACTGCCGAAGCATCGGCGTCATTTTTGAAGTATCTATAGTCGTCATAAATCTAACCCTTACAATGGTTGCCGCGATCAGCGATCTGACTACTGTGTGATGCTGCCACCAGCCCCTCAATCCTCTGGGCCCCAAGCATTTTGAGCTGGTCAAATAATGTACCCATAGTGAAACCTGTCGTGAGGACATCGTCAACCACAAGAATGCGAGGGCTGGAGGATATTTGCTGCCTAATATCATTAGCTTTTTTAAGCCCAGCTCCAAATTTAATGTAATATTTTATGACGTTACTGATGCTCTCCCCGAAAACAGTTCCCGACCCTCCCAGAGGCTTAATGTTTCGTCCTGCCCGCTTTAATCGCCAAAAACTTCCTGGCAGGGGACAGGTGAGAAACTTTGCTCTTGGAAAGATCGTTCTACGCAGAGCTTCAGCTATGTTAAATCGCCCATAAAGTCGACTTCGAAGACTAGACGGCACGGCAACTACCAGGCATTCGGGAGAGTTGTAATCATGACAAGGCTCCCTTAAAACATCCCTTAGAAGACCCACGAGTAGCGTGAGAGCAAGGACATTGTTTTCCACTTTTGCTCGTAAAATCACACTTCGAATAACGGACTGGTAGCAAAATCCAGCATACACTCTGTTCCCGTTAACTTTCACCTCATTCAGAAACGTCAAGGATAAGGCTTGCACCACACAAATCTGACAAGCTCCATGGGCTTGACCATAAGCCAAACGCTCCTTACTACAAATCACGCAGAAAATAACAAACCCCACCAAGACTAGAAACATCGGTTATGCTCCACACAAAATAGATACTACCGATTTTCTGCGGGTGAGGAATAAGCCGGATAAAGATGTCTGAAGGCGACACGAGACGAACCTGAATGTCAGCCGTCTCTAATCATGATGGTAGGGCATTCCTTTAAGAATAGTCATAGCCCTATAAATCTGCTCCCACACGAGGAGCCAGGCAAAATCGCTGGGCACCGTAAGATCCGACAGCGACCACGTGACCGAAGCTACTTTTCTGGTAGCATCATCAAACCCGTAGGGCGGGCCGACAAGAAAGGTCACTGTTTTTATTCTTGGATCGTCAATCCAACCTTGAAGCTCTTGTGCAAAAGTCGTTGAATCAAACTTCTGACCTCTCTCATCAAGGAGAACGAGAAACTCACCCGAAGATGGCTGATAAATTGGCTTCGACACCTTTGCCAAAGATCTCTTATCTCGTTGTGGATCAGATTTAATCTCAATCTCGTCAACTTTGACAAAGGAGCTCAGACGTTTTAGGTAGTCGTTAACGATGGGCACAAGATGCGCCTGAGTATTTTTCCCAACTCTAGCCACCTGTATTTTCACTGATTTTACTGAGCACCATCGACAAGTATTTTTTTTGCTTTAGGCCACAAAGAATCAAGTGCATAGTAATCTCTGGCCGCGGCCTGAAAGATGTGAACAAGCACGGATCCGTAGTCCATTAATACCCAGTTGCCAACCGTTTTACCCTCGACAGCGTATGGTTTCACACCACAAACTTTACGACAGCGCTCTTCTATCTCATTAGCGACAGCAACGGTTTGGCGCTCGTTTTCTGCAGAACAAATCAGCACCGCGTCACACAAATCCGTCAGACCCCTGACGTCCATAAGAATAATCTTTCCCGCTTTTTTATCAACGGCTGCCGATGCGGCGATCTGTCCGAATTCAAGCACATTTTCCATACAAAACCTCTTTCGTGAAATACTGCCTTAGAGTTTCTAATCAATCTGAGGAACGACGTCCGGGTGTTGCTGATAAAGCCCAAGATCGGCAATATATTCAACAACGGACGCTGGCACTAGCCCGTCAATTTTTTTAAGCCCAACTGCAGCTAGCTTTCTGACATCCGATGACGAAATGGATTTGGGCGGTCGCCCCATTACATAAATCGACCCGCCACCGTCTAAATCAATGCGCATATTTTTCGTGTCAACATTCACACTAAAGCCCAGAGCAGCGGCGATATTTCTGGCAAGCTCTAGAGACGGAGTGCCGCTGAGATCAGGACGCGGAACGATAATCAAAGACGCTAACTCGAGTATACGACGGGGCTTTTCCCACTCTATAAACTTCGCAAGTTGATCGGCGCCGATCATCCATGCCACACGAGAAGGCAGTAAATCCGCGGCTAGGGCTTCGATGGTCCGATAAGTATAATTAGGCGCAGGGAGCTCCTCTTCCATTGAGGACACATCAACCATAGGCCATTCGTCAAACGCGACAACCGCCATGGCGACTCGGTCAACGAAGGGAGCGGTTGGCGATTTTACCGCGCCGGCAGAAGTAGGAATTTTAAACCCTGGAATAATCGTTATCTTCGCGCTTGGAAAAGCCTCACGAACGATGCGAACTGCATCCACATGCCCGTCGTGGACGGGATCGAACGTGCCACCAAAATAAATGAAATCGACAGAGTCCATCAAGCCCGCTTTATAGATCGTGAAAATACACGCCCATCTAACATAGCATCACGAAAATTTAGCATGCCGTGATCTTGCAAACCCAAGGATGCCGCCGACATAAGCCCTTTAACCACAGGCAAGCGAGATGCGAGTTCAAGTTCAAACTTGCGTCGCTCGTCCTTGACGAGCTCAAACAAACCTCGTTTTAAGTCTGTGAGTCCCGAACTCGTAGCAGCCGATATCACGAATGGGCTGTAGCCTAAATCTGCTATTTTTTGCTTCAAGGTATCAAGAGCTGCTGCGCCCCCGTCCTCGCCTTCGGCAAGGTCCGCTTTATTTAAAACAACCACGGCTTTTTTATCTGAAAATTTCTCATCGTAGGCGCACAACTCCCCGCGTAGCAGTTCAAAGGTCTCAAGTGGATCGACCCCATCCAAAGGGAATGCATCAAGAACATAGGCGATCACTTTGGTGCGCTCTAGATGCTTTAAAAACTCATGACCAAGCCCCCGACCCTCGCTTGCACCTTCGATAAGGCCGGGAATATCAGCCATCACAAACGACTTTACGTCAAATTCGCTACGCTCACGAATTTCGACGACTCCAAGTTGCGGCTCGAGAGTGGTGAAGGGATAATCAGCTATTTTGGGTTTAGCAGCCGACATGACACTTAGGAGCGTTGATTTCCCGGCATTAGGAAGTCCAGCAAGTCCAACATCTGCGAGAAGCTTTAATTCAAGTCTAAGACGCATCTCAACGCCTGACTGTCCTGCCACATATTCTTCGGGCGCCTGATGAGTTGAGGACACAAAGCGTAAATTACCAAACCCGCGACGCCCACCTTCAGCAATAACCTCCCGCTGTCCTGCGACGAGGATTTCACAGATTAATCGCCCTGTGTCCGCATCGTATATCTCAGTTCCAAGCGGTACTGAAATTTCCGAATCTTCACCAGTTCCTCCGGTTCTGCCATTAGGACCGCCCTTTACACCATCAGCAGCGACGAAACGGCTACGATATCTCACATTACTCAGCGTGTTAAGCTGTGGTGCGGCCACGACAACAACATCTCCGCCATGCCCACCATCACCACCGTCGGGACCAAGTCTCGGCATATTGCGCGCTGTTTTGAAGCTCACGAGACCATCACCACCCTTACCGGATGCTACATATATCTCTGTTGAGTCGATAAACTTCATTAGTGAACCTATTGCTCTTTTTTTACACAGATATTGGGCAATAAAAAACGCCTCTGCTTGCCAAACAAGACCAAGGCGCCTTTAAACTCGGGTACACGAAGACTTGTTAGCCCTCGGAGACTACCGATACCTTTTGACGATCCTTACCTTTGCGTTCAAATTTTACAACGCCGTCCGCCGTTGCAAACAAAGTAAAGTCACTGCCGCGACCAACATTTGTACCAGCGTGAAACGTGCTGCCGACTTGGCGAACGATGATGTTGCCTGAGACGACGCGCTGACCGCCATAAACTTTGACGCCGCGATACTGCGGATTAGAATCACGACCGTTTTTCGAACTACCACCAGCTTTTTTGGTTGCCATTGATTTACTCCTTCAAACTCAGACCGAAATTTTTCCGATCTCGAGAGTCGTAAGCGCCTGTCTATGACCGCGCGTACGCTTATAATTCTTACGACGTTTGTACTTCAAGATCGTCACTTTGTCGCCTGCCAGGTGTTCTTTCACCTTAGCTGCAACTGTTGCGCCCTTCACGAGTGGGGCCCCTACAACAACTTTGGCACCACCGACCAGCACAACCTGATCAAAGGTCACGGACTCGCCTGCTTTTGCAGTCATACGGTTGACGGTAATAACGTCACCTTCTTTGACTGTCCACTGACGGCCGCTGGTTTTAATAACTGCGTACATGATATTCTCCTAAAACACCCGGAAAAAGGCCGCTATAGTCCGGCTCCAACTGCCGAATATTTGCCTGCCTAGGGAGGGGGCAATATGGTTCAAATGAGTGCTCGCTGTCAAGACCAAATACACTATAATCATGAACTATTAACACTCCTCTTGAGGCCTAATTTTAGTCGGGGTTGGTGCCGTGTTACAGAACGGCAGTACCCTACACAAAGAACCAGGACTTACAGGGATTGAGGGATCAAAAAATGAATAATCGTGGGTCCTTATCGGAAAAAACCAGGGTCGTCCATCCCCCGCGCGCGGCCTTACCTGCCGGCAATGAACCCCTTGTAAGCCCCATCCATCAAAGCGTTAAGTACACGCCGTCAGACATGAACCATTTTCGGTCTATTTTAGCTAAGCGTGGGCAAGGCTACCTTTATTCAAGAATTAGTAACCCCACCGTTCGGGAGCTCGAGCTTACTTTGGCTGAACTCCAGGGGCGGCCGGATGGCATCGCCACGGCCAGCGGCATTGCGGCGCTGACCGCTGTTGCTATGACATTTCTTAAGGCCGGAGACCGAGTTGCTCTGTTCACGGAATCATACAAACCAACTCGTTTTTTACTGGGCAACATTCTCCAAAAGTTTGGAGTCCAAACCACCCGCTTTAATCGAAACGACTATTCTGGTTTTGAGCTCAGCTGCCGTTCATCAACACCACCCAAGATAGTCTTCATCGAAAGCCCCACAAATCCCGTTTTACGAATTCACGATCTCGATTGGCTGACAAAAACCGCAAAAGCAGCAGGATGTATGACCATCCTTGACAACACGTTTGCGGGATTTTTGGTCCACGGTGAATTTGAGATCGACATATTTGTCCATAGCCTCACCAAACAGGCGAGTGGTCACAGTGATGCTATGGGTGGGGTGATCATTGGCTCCACGAAACTGCTGGATGAGATATTTCCCGTGGCGGTAACGCTAGGTGCCTGCCTTGATCCCAATAGTGCGTGGCTTATTTCACGAGGCATGAAAACATACTCGCTGAGGCTACGGGAGTCCTCGTCCTCCGCTCTTGCTATAGCCCAGTGGCTTAACCATCAGCCGTGGGCAAATCATGTGATGTATCCCGCTCTGCCATCACATCCAGACCATTCGTTATGGCAAAAGCAAAATAAAAATGACGGCGGTAGCGTCATAACATTTGACCTAAATTGTGCAGAGCCTCAATTTGATAGGTTCTTCGAAAATCTTCGAATCTTCTCGGTCACACCAAGCCTTGGCTGCGTCGAGTCGTTAGCTGTTCCCTGCTTGCCACTTTACGGTGATGACTTGACCCTGGCTGATGCACAAAGAGCTGGTATCCGACCGACAACTATCCGTTTGTCTATTGGAATAGAGGCCTTGGATGATTTAAAATCGGACCTATTGACTGCAGCCTCTGCATCAAAGCCTTAAAGGAATTAATTCATGCGTTTCGCGAAAACCCCTCATGGAAAAATTCACTACCGCATCAAAGGCGACGGAATTCCACTGGTACTTATTCGAGGACTCGGACGTTGGTCGGCACACTGGTGCGGATGGGACGACATGCTCGCCCAAAAATTTAAAGTGATATCACTCGACAACCGTGGATTAGGCCTCTCGACAAGCCCCATGCGCTTATGGCACAGCCTGGAAGACCTGGCTAAGGACGTCGCCTTTATTCTCAAACAAGAACGTATTAGCTCCGCTCATATCGTTGGAACAAGTCTCGGAGGGATGATCTCGCTTGTTTTTGCGATGCGCCATCCGGAAATGACGGCCTCGCTAAACGTCATTGCTGCGTCAGTTGGACGCAGCGGCCATCCAAGAATATCTATGCGTGCCAGCAAAATGTTGGCATCTGCGCCAATTTTAGGGGACAAAATATATGATGAGCTTGCGGTTTTATTAACATCTCCTAAAACCTCAGATGCGACTCGGCAAAAGCTCGCCAAGGAATGGCGAGAGGAAGACCGTCAATACAAACAACCGGTCACAGCAGTTATTGCGCAGCTTATCGCAGCTTTTCGTTTCAGAAAGTGGGAGCACCTTGAAACAATTAAGTGCCCAACTCAAATCATAGTCGGGACTGATGACTTATTTGTACCTAAGGGCAATAGCCTGTTTCTACACAGCTCTATACCTGGTAGCAAACTAACTGAACTCGCCGATGCAGGTCACGAGCCGCACCTCGATCAACCAGAAGCCATGACGGACCTCGTATCTCGCTTTATCACAGATAACGAGAGACGGGCCCATCGTTAATCCGCGCGCACCCGAGCGTCAAAGCAAATTCAGAATATGCCCTTTGGAGTCCACATCAATTTTTTCGGCCGCAGGGTGTTCGGGTAATCCTGGCATGCGAACAATGTCACCGGTCAGAGCCACGACAAATTTCGCACCAGCCGCAATTTCAATATCCCGCACGGTGATATCAAAGCCCCGTGGACGACAAATCGCCTTGGGATTATCGGAGAGCGAGCTTTGCGTCTTGGCCATACATATAGGCAGCTTACCAAACCCGTCTTTCTCTGCCCTCTTGAGCTTTGCCTGGGCCTCGCTAGTAAAGTTTACGGTCTTAGCGCCGTATACCTTCCTGGCAATGGTTTCTATTTTGATCATCAACGGCTCCTCAAGGCCGTAAAGAGGCTCCAACGAAACATCGCTAGATGCTTTAGCTGCGCCGATAACTTTTTTTGCTAGATCGACTCCACCGTCTCCGCCGCGCGCGTAGATATCTGCTGACGAGCACTCAACACCTTGAGACTTGCAATATGAATGCACAAGCGAGAGCTCTGCTTCGGTGTCGGTATCACGTTGATTGATTGCAACGACGATGGGGCGCTTAAATAGCTTAGCGGCATCAAGGTGAGCCCCCAAATTGTCGAGACCGCGTTCGAGCGCATGAGTATCAGGCCGCGCAAGTTCGGCTAGCGGAACGCCCCCATGCATTTTCAAAGCCCTGACGGTCGCAACGATCACAATGACCGCGGGATTAAGCTTGGCGTACCTAGCCTTAATATCCATAAACTTTTCGCCGCCTAAATCAAAAGCGAACCCCGCCTCAGTGACCGCCCAGTCACCAAATGCAAGAGCCATTCGGGTCGCGATCACCGAGTTACATCCATGCGCAATATTTGCGAAAGGCCCTCCGTGCACGAAGGCCGGTGTTGCTTCCCATGTCTGCACTAGATTGGGTAAAATGGCTTCATTAAGAATCGCCATCAACGCCCCAGTGATGCCAAGTTCACGAGCCCGTACTGGATTATTTTGTCGATCGTATCCCAGCAAAATGTCGTCTATCCGTTGTCTAAGATCTTCTCGTGACTCGGCTAGACAGAGTATCGCCATGATCTCACTGGCTGCCGTGATATCAAAACCTGTTTGCCGTGGGCTTCCCCCCACAACGCGACCACCAAGCCCAATCACGATGTCTCTTAGGCTTCGATCATTCATATCCATAACTCGCTTCCAAAGTATTCGCTGTGGATCAAGTCTCGTAGATCCAAAATGCAAGGCATTATCCAGACAAGCCGCAATCAAATTATGCGCTGCAGTAATCGCATGAAAGTCTCCAGTAAACTGAAGATTGATCGCATCGGAAGGTTCGAGTCTACATTTTCCACCACCCGTAGCTCCACCCTTTCGACCAAAAACAGGACCCATGGACGGCTGCCGAAGAGCCAAAATAGCGTTTTCCCCAAGTTTGCGTAAGCCCTGGGCTAGACCAATAGACGTCGTAGTCTTGCCCTCGCCGGATGGCGTGGGTGTAATGGCGGATACGAGTACAAGTTTTCCTGTGCCACGACTTTTTTGTGCGAGCTCCAAAGCCTCTAGCTTGATCTTGGCTTTATCGCGACCAAAAAGTTCAACGTGGTCTTCAGCGATCTTTAAACTTTTAGCAATTTCAATAATCGGTTGCATACTTTGTCAGTCCAAATGAGAGGTTAGGCAATATTTGCCGAGTTTTATGTGAGTCATCTTGTGTGACGATAAAGATATACGAGTTTAAATTTTGTTTTTCCAGATAAAACTCCCACAATCAGCTGTCCGAGGCCAAGATGTTTAAGACGACAACAATGTTTACCAACCGTAACAAAGGGCTTCTCATCTGCGTTGCGGCCGTCGCACTCAACACAAGCTGTCGAACCGTAAATAATGATAGCTCGTCAACCAAATTTTACGGCGCCGACAATCAGTCCGGTGACATGCAATTTGAAGCCTACATCGACGTAACAGTTCCCAAGGGCGCATCAACTAAAGAGCTACTTTTCAAAGAGCCCGCTAGAGCCCACGTGATGGCGATGATAAACAAACAAATTCAGCACCTTTACGGTACGTTTTCGGTTCATGAAGAATTCGAAAACAACCCCGGAATTATAGAGAGCAAGGGAACGCCGGTACTATTGGACGCAAAATTTGACGCTACAAAACAATCGGCGAGGGTTACTTACTCGTACAAAGACCGCGTCGTATTTAAAAAGAAAATATTTCGAGGTAACGACCCGAAAATAACCTTTTTGATGCCACGCGACCCTCAAACTATTTACAAAAAGAGCTTGGATGCGAGTGGATTCAACCCTTGCACCGACAAACATTATAACGGCGAAGGTGATTTTTGGTACTTTTGGACCCCCACGCAAGAGGGATGCAACATCCCAGATAGTGAGCTACAAAAAGTTACTGCAAAACTAACGCCCAAGGCTAATACGACGAAAACCTATCCAGACTACGCAAAAATCCTTGGCGATAACGGCAATGGACGTCTCGTAAAGGTGCTGTTCCTTGTGGGCATAGATGAAAGCTTCAGGCACGGTGATCTAGGCAAAAAAGCCTATGAGGACGTGCGCAGCTTATTGGTCAAAAATGGCTTTAAACTGGGCGCGTCCGGACCCCTGAAAAGTTTCCTGACACTTAAGAAAGAGAACTACGATGTGGAAATCGACCTCCGGCTCGTCGACCCCGACTCACCAGAGTTCCTAACCACAGCCGCCGACGGTCTGGAAAAAGGAGATATATTTATCTATGACGGACACTCAGGTCTTGGCAGTTACTTGAATCTTCCGCGATTTGAAAAGCATCTCGGCAGAAAGTTGAAACTACCTTTGGAAAAGAGCCAGATTTTCTACTTCAACGGATGTTCGACATTTCCCTACTACAACGCCGACTACTTTGCTCTCAAGAAGCATGCTCAAGACCCTGCGGGAAGTCGCAATCTGGATATCATCACGACATCCGTCGGCGCGACATTCGACGTTGGTGCTGGGCATGACAGCGCCTTCTTAACAGGGGTGCTTATGGGGAAATATCCTACGTGGCAAAAAATAATGGATGAGATCTATGCCGTTGACAAAGCTGAGTCAACACTCAGTCACGTAAATGGCGATGAGGACAATCCGACCTCACCGCCATCAAACTAGAACGTTAAATATTTTTGGGCTCAATTATTTGGCGATTTCTTTGCCAAACTTAAAGCCACCAGCGTAGTGCCAGTCCTTCTCGTCGCCGTGATCAAGGGCCTCCTGCGACTTAAGAACCTCGTCGAGCAAACCTTCAGGATTTTGCTCCGCGTCGCCCTGGTTGGTGATGTGCTTACCATAGACGTCGCCGTAGTAAATCACCTCATTGCTACCTCTTAAGTAAGATCCAACAAGCGCCATGGCTGTCCCTTCAGGCGCACCTGGCACATTCAAAAACAACACACTAAAGATCGTGCGGCCTAGGTGCTTTTTTGTTTTGAACGCATGACTTTCGACCTGGTAATTTGCCGTCTTCCAAACGACCTTACCCTGGCCTCGAGGAGGAACGTCGAGCGACACATCACGCCTGACCAACTCGCCAGACGGCATTTTGTAGATCACTTTACCGGGCACCTCGACTGCGAATATAGATGTGGCAAAACCGAGAACCAGCGACGCAACAGTGACCTTGACTACACGTCTCATCATAAAACCTCCTAAGTTCTTTATAGTTGTACCCAACCTAACACAGCTTGGGCTTTCCTGCCTTGAAGCGTTTACCCCATTGCGCTGTCATGCTAGCTAAACCTAGGACGCGAGGAAACATAGATGTGGGGTCGTCTAGACTTAGATACCTGACGCTGGATGGCCGCTTTAGGAGCAACTTTGGTTGTATTTACTGCCTGTTAGAAAGGTCCCTAAGGCCTTATTTTAAAGGTTTCTATAGGGGAATTAACTATTGTATAAATTTTAAGCAACATGTATAAGCTGGCTGGCCTAAAATCTAGGAGCAGTTCGTAATGACTTTGCGGCTTCATGACGTTGAAGTGCCCGTCAGCGAGATTCCTGCTGGAGTGCTGCTTAATCGGCAGATCGCATCCATGCTGGAAATTCCCGAGACGATGATCCGTCGCGTGAACATCAACAAGAAGTCTCTAGATGCGCGCCGTAAGTCTCGAATCGTCTACCACTATCAAGTAGATGTTGACGTCGAAGATGAGTCTTCCGTTTACCAGACCAAGTCAACAATCGCGTCGATTGCAGAGCCCACAGCACCCAGTGATCCGCTCCAGGATTTGGATCTCACTGCAATAAAATTTCGTCACAAGCCCGTGATCATTGGCTCCGGCCCAAGCGGGATTTTTGCAGCCTTGACCCTGGCGCAAGCAGGGCAGTCTTGTATCGTGGTAGAGCGGGGAGAACCTGTTGAACGACGAATTAAAACGACAAACAAACTTCGCTCCCGAGGAATCTTTACACCTGAGAGCAACTATTGTTTTGGCGAGGGCGGTGCCGGCACGTTCTCCGACGGCAAACTGACTTGCGGTCGCAATCATCCTTTGATCCGATACGTGTTTGATCAATTTGTAAAACACGGCGCACCAGAGGACATCCAGTATGACGCAAAACCTCACATCGGCACTGACTTCCTCCTGCGAATTGCTAAGAACATGCGAACCGATCTTGAAAAGACTGGCACGGAGTTCAAGTTTGGTCGGCGATTCATAAATTTTAAAGATGGCGGCGACAGTGCCCGTTACCTTGTGGAGCTCGATAATGGCGAACAACTGGCCACCGATCATCTCGTCATAGCCATTGGGCACTCTGCCCGTGACACGTATCAAATGCTCCTTGATCGAGGCGTTGCAATCGTTCCAAAGCCTTTTGCCATGGGCGCGAGGTTTGAGCATCCACAGGATGTGGTTAATAAAATTCAGTTCGGAAACTGTAAGATTCCTACGGCTGCCGAATATAAGCTGGCCGCTCAAGCGGGTCAGCGTGGGATCTGGACATTCTGCATGTGCCCAGGCGGACATTTGATGCCAACAAACGCCCAAGAAGGCCATCTGGCGATCAACGGCATGAGTTACAACGCGAGGAAAAGTGGATTTGCAAATGCCGCTGTCGTGGTCAATGTCTTGAGAGAGGATTTTTATCGAGGTCACCCACTTGATGGTATGCGCTTCCAAGCTGAGCTAGAAAAAATTTCTTTTCAGGCCGGAGGCGGTAACTATTTTTCTCCCGCTCAAAAGCTAAAAGACTTTCTTGCTGGACGGGAATCTAAAGGCGAGATCAAAAGCACCTATAAACCAGGCGTCAATCCCGCTCGGCTTGATAAAATATTACCATCGTTTATTGTCGAGGCACTGAGAGCGGGTGTTCAAGAGTACGACAAGAAAATGCGCGGCTTCATTTGTAACGAGAGTGCCGTTGTCGGAATCGAAAGTAAGACGTCATCACCAATCAGTATGGTCAGAGGCAAAGATCTGCAATCTCTGAGCCATCCCGGTATGTTTCCCTCCGGTGAGGGAGCAGGCTTCGCGGGAGGTATTGTTTCTGCAGCCCTTGATGGCGTAAAAACAGGCAGAGCACTTCTTGAGAGCGTCCTTGCTGCCAAGGCCACGGGTTATCTGGTACACTAGTCGTTTTCCAACCAGTGACCTATTAGGCTATGACACGTCAAAAAATTTCCCGAAAAAAATCGAAACTAACCAGATTTGATAAATATGATTTTTATGTCAACTCTGTTCAAAGCGCCGATCACGATGCCAGCCTGATCTGGAGAATGTTCAAAGACGCCACCGGCGCTGTACGGAGCAGAGATCTTCTTCTTCGAGAAGACTTCTGTGGCACAGGAGCTTTATGCTTTGAATGGGTTAAACTGGGTCCATCGCATAAAGCTATTGGCGTTGATATTGATGAAACAGCATTATCTTGGGGGCGACACTATTATGGCCCGAAGACAACGATGGATGCAGCGTCGCGGGTCAAGCTTGTTTGTGCCGACGTGATGTCGTTTGCGCTGCGAAAGCCTCATATTATCTGTGCGCTTAATTTTTCGTTCTATTTTATGAAAGATCGATGTGATCTACTGCGTTATTTTAAGCGCTGCCGAGAGGAGCTCCATAAAGACGGGCTTCTGGTGCTCGATGCTTTTGGCGGACCGGCTTATCTGGGACCACACAGCGACCGTCGGCTTAATAGTGAAAAAAAATTTACTTTCTGGTGGGAAGTAGAGTCCTTTGACGCCATTTCTCACGAGATAAAAACTCACCTTCATTTTAAACCGGATGGTCAGAAAATAAAGAAACGCGTTTTCTCTTATGACTGGCGACTCTGGACGCTGCCGGAACTTTCAGACCTTTTGAAACAAGCTGGATTCAGTAAAATTGAATACTGGGCGGAAGGTTTAGACGCTCGCGGTGACGGTAATGGCAGATTTAGAAAAATCAAATCAGAGAAAAACTGCGAAACTTGGGTCACATACGTGACGGCGCGCTGACCCGTCAGACGCGTCAACCTAGGGGCACAGAAAATAATGCCCAGCTAAGCCTATTTTTTCCCAGCAAAATCCGATTTACGCTGCATAAGTCACTAATTTAAAACGAACCAAAAGATGGCATGCATCGTGCTTTACTAATGGGGAAGGCCTTTTCGATGGTCTTCGGAATTTTGGAGAGAAACTTTAGTGAAACCCTTACTGGGACAAGCACAGAGCCAACTAAACTTAGATGATCTATTCAGCTCATCCAAGTCCGTAGCGGGCAATTTTAGCCGACCACTTAAAGACGTGACGTCGCAGGCTAACAGCAGCTCCCGTAAGCCTAACTTTAGTGAGGTTTTACTAAGAAACCTCGAAGATACTAAGTCGGCAAAACCATCAGCCGAAGTCCGAACTGCAACGGAGGCCAGGCCGTCGAAAATATCGACGCAAGACTCCAAAGAACCCACCACCCGCGGCGACAATTTGGAAGGGTTGGAACGGCAGCACCGCACGCAAGCTAACGACTTATCCACCCGCCAGCCGTATAAGTCTCCAAACCGAGAATCCATTGATAGCAACGTCGACTTGGAAGATACCGGCCCATCTAGGCTTCAGAACGAACAGCTATCCTCCTCTGGCCGCCAAACGGCAGATAACCAGGTGGCCGATAACAAAGCTGCCACAAGCAACGCACCACAAAAGTTAGACCCCGCACTTGCACCGCTTCAAAAACAGATTGGAGATAAGCTAACGACTGACAACGTCGTTAATAATAATGCAATCCTAGCATTCATCACGGGACGTCTCGATAAGCTCGAACCAGACACACTTCCAGCTCTACTTGCAGACAGCCAACTCATCAAACAGGTTCTTGGCTCGGGTGATGTCGCAAAATTCATGGAGTCACCACAGTCAATCAATGACCTCGCCAACCTTTTAGAGCTTGACCAGGGTCTGCTATCGAAAGCTGCAAGAGACGGGCTAAATCCAAGTGATTTAGTAAAACCAAAAGAATTCATAAAAGCCCTTGGCATCGACCCAGGCCAAGTCACTTCTGAATTAACGATCCTGCAGCAAAAACTGCCAGCCGAAGGTGTAGCGCCTTATATCGACCGGGCGCGAGCACTGGCCGCAGTCAAAAACAAATCCGAACTCATTCCGAATACCGCTGAGATGCCAACTACAAAGGCGGGACAAAAACGAATCCAGCAAGCAACACCATCTCTTGAATCAACTGTACCAAGCCAAACGAGCGAAGAGCCTGCTAACCATATTGACCGTGGCTTAGCGTCCATGCTCATGTCTGGCGCCGCTGTTCAAGCGTCGCGACCTGCTGCTTCTGACTCTGTATCTGTTAACTCTGACATCAGACAACCGGACGCGATAAAAGCGGCCTCGCTAGGAGCTGTAAACACTAACTCGTCATCAATTAGTGATGGCAGTATTATAATGACCTCAGTCAAGAAGCTAAATCCAGATGTCATAACCAGCAACGATCCCGACCAACCACTTTTGGACGCCTTTCGTTCAGGTATAAATCCAATGGCTGTAGGCATTGGACCCAGCTTGAATATCGAAGATGTGGACGCCATCTCAAGTGATGAGCCGGTTATTTCGGAGCCAGTTATTTCCGAGCCCGATTTTCAGCTGACCGTTTCCCAAACTGATCCATTTGCGATGAGCTCATCAGAGATCGACCAACGTTCATCCACTAGAATTGAATTTGCTGGCAACGGCCTGCAGGCTCGATCACTTGAAGAAATCTTACTGGACCGCAACGTTAATCTTTCGATTCAGACTAAACAAACCAACCACGTCAAAGACGAATCCGACGAAATCTCCCTAATTGCGAGTGATGTTACTGATATCGAACAAATCAAAACGCTAAATCTTGAATTAGCCGATAAAACCGATACTATCACTCCACTTGCCGATTCTTCGCTCGGGGTATCGCTTGGAAGCTCTGAGCAGAGTTTCCGCGACGGCGGCAGTAGTTTTGACGAAAGGGGACAAGACACCCTTAGCGACATCGCAACATCGATGGATGCCAAAGTTTCATCAAGCAAAGACTCCTCCGTCTCGTTTAGCAGTAAGTTAACGGCTCCGGCCGCAAGCCAGCCTCGTGAAACCCTGGCACAACGAATTCTTGGGCAAGCCGAAATCATGTTTAAAAATGGCGGCGGCTCGATGCGAATGGATGTCGAAGCCCCTGGAATTGGTAAGGTTGATGTCGCAATTAATCTAAATAACAATCAACTAGATATTCGCATCATTACTGCCTCAGACCAGGCGCGTGATATAATCACTAGAGAAGTCGCGGGATTACGAGACGGCTTAACCCAACAGGGCCTTAACTTACGCGGTCTTGAAGTTGGAAAAGCCGGCGAGTCCTCATCACGCAACTTTGCGGGCCAAGGCGGCCAGCACTTTGGGCAAGGGGCGCAGGATCAAAGAGCCAGCTACAACGACATGAAAGAATATGTTCAATCGTTTAGAAACTCCTACATCCCCCGCTCAAGCGATCGCTTAGATTCCTCGTCTCCTTCACTCGGAAGGTGGAATAATGTTGCGGCGCGCTCGACATCTGGATCACGCCTTGAAGTGAGAGTTTGATATCCGTATCGCATCATTCCGATAATCACCCTCGCTTCGTCCGTACGCATTTATTGTGCACCTAAACTAATTGATGCTTGAACCTAAACGTTCAAAACATTGGGAGTGGTCGCCATGAGCATGAGCGGAAAGTTGCAGTCTAGAATCGCGCCGCTTAACAGTGGCGGTAATCGTACATACAACCCATCAGAGTCGAGTGCTGGCAAAGAAGCGAATCCTGATCAAGTCGAGTTCCATAAGTTATTACAGAACTCCAATGCCGATGTCGTTCGTGAGCGTATGGCTAAGAAATCTGGGGATCTCAGCGCCGCTAAAACTGACGAAGAATTCCGCAAGATGCTCGCCGATAAATCAAACCCACAGAGAACACCGAAAAATACTCTCGGCAAAGATGACTTTATGAAGTTATTCATTGCTCAAATGCAAAGCCAAGACCCGCTGAACCCTCAAGATGCGACCCAAATGTCAGCACAAATGGCGCAGTTTAACAGCCTTGAGCAAATGATGAACCTAAATAAAACATTGGAATCTATGCTTAAGGGCCAAAGCACCGACCGAGCCGTCAGCATGGTCAATTATGTCGGAAAAGAAGTGGATCTAGCCAATGGCATGCTCAAATGGGACAAGAATAAACTGACCAAAAGCACCTTCCAAATTGATCAGCCCCTAGCCAATGCCACCATTGAAGTAAGGGACGGCTCTGGAAAAATCGTAAGTGAAGATAGTCTTGGAAATCTCATGCCAGGCGAACACAACATAAAGTGGTCTGGTAAATTGAAAGATGGCACAGCCGCGAATTCAGGGATTTACAACTTCGCAATTGTGGGTAAAACGACCGATGGCCAAGATGTCAGCGTGCCAATCAAAACAAAAGTGAAAGTAACCGGCATCGACCTCCAGTCCGAGGGTGGTTCATTCTTCACTGAAGTCGGCAAAATCGACGTAAAAGATATCAGCAGCGTCGGACTGCAAGACTTTGATGAGGCCAGAGATGCGCTGAATACCATTGAAGACAAACCCACCAAAAAGCTTGTCGATCAGGCTGAGAATCCGGAGGGAATTTCAGTGGAGATCCCGCTCATAGGCGACTCTGCTGCAAGCGAGAATCAAGCCGCTTCTAGTCCTATAAACAGTCAATCAAACCGTGACGGATCCGAAGTCTCAGTCAGCGCGCCGTCTAAATCATCACCTCCATCAGCCGCAGTTGAGCCAGAAGACACCATGGGCCCAGGTCCCACACCCCGCGACATACCAATAACATTCGCAGGGCGATAACGGAATTCCATGGAGAACTCTGAACGCATCAGACATCACTTTCTCTGCGCTTGCCTGACAGCATGGTTGGCCATCGGCCTTGCCGACGAGGGTCTTGCTAGTGTTGAAGTACGTGGCGTTGTTAAAAATGCTGGTATTCCTTCAGATCGAAGAACATCCTTGTTTTCACCATCTGGTACAAACCCAGTTGACTTATGCGAGGGTGGACAGCGATTTGTCGTTTCGCAACTCCCTGGCTCGATCATCACTATAACAGGCATCATGAAGCCCATCCCGAAAAAGACTGAAAAATGTCTATTCGCAGAGTCGGTCAAAATTCATGAGATTGCAAATGGACGACCGGCTATCATTGGAACGCTCAAAAAAATTGATAAGGATACGTATGCCGTCGTAGCCGGAGACAGTCGAACCTGGAAGCTTTCTTCGCTTGCACCCGGTGTAAAAGCCCTCTTAGGACGAGAGGTGATCAGCGACCTTGTAACTGACAGCGCGTCTCGAGGAGAAACGAGATGGCTCGTGGTTAGAATTTTTGCAAAACCAGGATAGTGACAAGACACCGATCTATCACTCGGCATTAACCTCAAATGAAGCCTCTTTGAGCGCCGCTCCCGTCAAATCACTCGTCTTGAAATTCACGGTTAGACTCCAGCGATCGACGATTTCCTGAAACCAATCGCGCTCTTCCTCCAAAATCCAGTCTCTGATGTCATCTCGAACGCGCACTTGCAACAGCGTTCGACCAGTCTGGTTATGTATCCGAACAATCTCTCGGAGTAGATCATGAGCCTCGGACACAACACTCTTCACCTTCCCTCGGCCCTCACATAGTGGACAATCCTCTAAAAGCAAGTGCTGAAGTGAGTCACTTGTCCTCTTGCGCGTCATCTGAACAAGCCCCAGTTCACTGATCTTAAGCACATTTGTTTTTGCACGATCAAACTTAAGTTCTTCCATAAGCGCACTGAAGACTTTCTCACGGTCTTCTGCCGCCTCCATGTCGATAAAATCCAACACAATAATGCCGCCAATATTACGAATTCTAAGCTGAGAGACGATTTTTCTCACCGCTTCAAGGTTGGTCCTTAACACCGTTTCTGCCGCATTTGTCTTTCCGACATATCGACCTGTATTTACGTCAAATGCGGTTAGAGCCTCCGTCTGATCAACTATGATATAACCACCGCTCGGCAAATCCACCTTTCGACTCAGAGCTCTACCAATATCCATCTCGATTCCATAAACGTCAAAAATCGGCTCTGGATTTTCGTAAATTTCAACTTTTGACTCGGCATCGGCAGCCAAAGTTGCCAAAAACCGGCGAGCTTTTTCGCCTAATTTCTGATCGTCGATCACAATTTTTGCCACATCTTCGCTGTAAAGCTCGCGGATGACGCGGTGCGTCAATTCCAGGTCACGATGAAGAAGAGACGGACCCTGGGAATGCGATGCGCGCTCCTGTAATTCATTCCAGCGATCAAGTAGAAATTCTAACTCCCGGGTGAGCACTGAAGCCGGCACGCCCTGAGCCGCAGTTCGAACGATAACGGCCATCTTCTCCGGCTTTAATTGCGCAACAACAGACCTTAGGCGCTCTCGCTCCTGCTCGTTTTCGATTTTTTTAGAAACACCAATATGCCCAAAATACGGGGACAGGACGAGATACCGTCCGGGCAATGTCACAAACATCGTAAGGCGGGCGCCTTTGTTACCTAAGGGCTCTTTCGCAACTTGTACCAAAACTCTCTGGCCCTCTCTGAGAGATGTCTCGATTGGTGATTTTGTCCATGCAATTTTATTTTGGATCTCTTCGTGACTCATGTCTTCGGTCGTAGTTGCAAGAAGCTCCCTACTTTTTTGTAAAAGTTCTTCCGTCAAGACATCGTTCACATATAAAAAACCACTACGCATTTCGCCGATGTCAACAAACGCCGACTGCATTCCAGGAAGAACCCGAAGAATATTTGCGCTATAAATATTCCCCACGAGACCGCGATCAGCATGTCTTTCAACAAAAAGTTCCGCGACTTTCTCTTTCTCGAGAACCGCAATACGAGTTTCAGATCTGCAATGATTAACAATGATTTGCTTTTCAATCATCTTTTCGAACCTCGCGCTGACTTTGAAATCCCGACTTCAGCACAAGCTCCGAAGCTCCGCCCATGGCTCGAGCGAACGCCTTTACGGCATCTCTTCGCATATTAATCGCCTGAAGAATGCGTTGCCACCCATCGCGCACCTCAGCCGGGTTATTAGAGCTTAGCAATAAATCTTTACCGAGCATCTCTAAAGCTTCTTGGCTATTCTGCACTCTTGAGCCACAGCTAACAGGTACGCCCCAGGCACACGGCTCTAGTACATTGTGGACTTTGTCGTGGACAGCTCCACCGATCCAAGCGAAATCGGCTACTGCGTAGAGATCGAAAAGATAGCCCAACTCATCCACTATAATAAATCTTGGACTCGTGCCGGAAAACTTAAACCCACCAGCTTTGATCTCACTGAACAGCTCCACTGTCTGTCCGCGCGTCTTAATCATGTCGAAAATTTTTGCCACGGTAGCTGACGAGACATCATGCGGCACCACGATCACTTTGACGCGGTTCATTTGGGAATCATTAAGTGCATCGAGCAGTAAATCAACGTCTGGCAAATGACTGCTTCCTGCGATCAATGTACGATCCGTCCCGGCGGGTTGCCATGTCTGGCAGAAAATATCGCGAAGCTTATCTGCCTGTTTCTCAGATTCGATGGCGCGTTCAAGCACGCGATCATACTTGGTGTCGCCGGTGACTACAATCTTATCCGGCGAGAGACCCAAAGGGCCCAGAAAAAAATCCTGATCTTTTTTTGAAACCACACAAACCAGATCAACAAACCTCAGAAGCCACGCTTTGGCCATAAGATTGAAACGCTCTCTCAATTGAGACTGTCGACCCAAAAGAGCGGGCACCACCGCGTTGATAACCAGAATTTTACTCCATTCGGCGGCCACCCAAAGAAATGCGGGCCACAACTCATGACGCACTACGACTGTGACTGATGGTCGCAAGGCAGCATAAATCGTTCCCCACTCAAATACATCATCGAGAGGAGACAGTGTCCACGAGACTTTGTCTTTTCGAGCGCGTAAAAACTTACTACCGCTCACACTAAAAAAAATCACATGACACAGCACATTTGACTGTAAAGACAAACGGTCAATTAAAGGCTTTGCCTGCTCATATTCGCCGGCTGAACTGCAGAAAAACACCACACAATCATCAAACTTTCGGCGCAGCGTTGCAAGCTCCACGGCTACGTGCTTTGCTCGTGGGCGACCCTGAAGTTGATCACGGACACGGTCGCTCACTAGCGACAAAACGTGGAATAGCGGCCTAGCCAGGTAGCGAACAACGAGCGACCAGACTACGACAAACAACATAGCAACGTAACGTCTTGTCACGGTAAACCGCCAACAATTTTCGCGAGGTCTTTAGCGACATGACGAACGTCAATGCCGTGAAAACAGAGGTTATCTCTATAGCGACAAGCCTTTTTGCCGTGACGACTACAAGGCCTACATCCAATCTGCGCAGAATATGCTCGACTTTCGAGCCGCCAGGGAGGAAAGCCGAATGCCTCCACGGTTGGACCAAAAAGCACAGCGGCGGGAACTCCGACAGCCTCCGAAATATGAGCTAACCCACTATCGTTGCTTAGTAGAGCTTTTGCACCTGCGATCACTGACGCTGATTGCTCTAATGTTAACTTGCCGGCAAGATTGAGCAGCGGACCATCCCAAGCCAGACTGTCAGTCAATTGGTTCACTGCGCTACGGTCCTCTGATGAACCAATAAAAACAAGTCCCAGACCGGTACGCTCCCCTGCCAATAGCTCGGACAGATGAGTCAAAATATCTCTAAATACATCCGTCGGAGCACGCTTGGGCTGATGAGATGCGCCAGGAGCCACGGCTAACCAGCGACCAAACCGCATATCGCGCCATAGCAAATTATCGTCTGTGATGGCCGACGGCACCGGAAGTCGCGGCCGACCGCTTACGGTTTCTTCCAATGACTTAATCCCAAAAGCCTTTAGTCCTTCACGCAATGCATCGATCATCATCTGATACTGATATTTTTGAACGAGTCTAATTGAGGATGGCAATTGTAAGAGTCGTCCTCGTACGAACGCCTTTATTACAAGAGCTAATCGAAATAACTTCAGCTTCTTTGCGCTCACAACCGTTTTACCCAGCCCGCGAAGTCGGGCTGCCAAACGGCGAGTTAAAAAACTATTTTGCAAATCGACGATAAGATCGCAAACCGCTAGGGCGTCATTAACTTGCTCAAACTGTTGGCGAGGGGCACCGGAGGAGAGCTGCAATGTCGAGATCGATGGCCATGCCGCTTTCAAAAGAGACAGCGTCGGTTGTCGACCTACCCAAATAACGCGAGCATCTGGGGCCGCGGCAAATAACGCCTCCAGACATGCTGTAGCAAGAACGACATCCCCGATGCTTGAGGTTCTGATGATTCCGACAGTTAGAGACAAACCCACTCCAAGTAAACATTCGCAGCTTAAAATGCTGAATCTACTAAAAAAAATGCCCGTCTGCGAGTATTGACCAAGTCACAGCTTGCCTTATTTTTGTTCACATTCAGTTGCGCGCCCTCTGGGGCAGACGTAGAATAATAAGACGCAGTGCACATAAATATTCATTAATCTTGAGAGGTTGCCCGATGCGACGTGCGCCCAAAAAGCCGTCACCTGGCGAGAGAACTCGTTATCTTAACATCGTATATTTTGTCGAGTCAGCTCGCAGCCACACGATTCGAGTCAACCTCACCCACGCGCGATTGGCGGTTGTCGGCCTTGCTCTGGTTGGAGTCTGGGCTATCGCAAGCGGGTTTTGGATCGCGCAACTGAATTCTCAGTCGGTTAAAACCCGGCACCGCCTCGAGAATGCGCTGACAACAATCTTCGAATATCAAATCAAAAGCGAAAAAGTATTCGATCAAGCCTACCCGCCTGAATCTTCAAAAAGCTACTACTCGGAAGCTGCGCAGCTACCCTCAAACAATCCGCTAACCGAGGCTACTTCCTCCGAATCAACAAACCAAAATGATAAGCGATCTGATAAACCAGCGCCCGCGCTGGTTACTGCGCCTAAAACAGAGTCGACAACTCAATCGGTTACTGTACCGGCAGAAAACAAATCAAAACAGGCGATCCAAGTCACTGCAGGTATGACGACCTCCGTCTCATCAAAACATGCTGATGCGTCCTTAGAAAAACCATCTTCAACAGAATCTATAGAACTCGATATATCGGCTGCAAAATTAACAAAGTCCGATAACAAGATCGCTTTGAACTTCAGCATTAAAAACAAAAGTTCACAACGCTCAGAAGGGTTCATCTGGGCGGTAGCGATGATTAGTAACGATTCTGGAACCATTAAGCCTCTCGTGGCTCCAGATCATACAAAAATCGACACTAAATCTGGCGACATTTTGTCCGCTCGCACCGCTTATCGCTTTAGCATTCTGAAGTTCAAAAACAAAGAGTTCGATTTTAAAATCCCGGGTAGCACAACGTGGAAACTCACGAAGCTCACAATTCATTACACTGATCTTAAAGGCAGTAACGAGCAGAAAGTTGAGATCCCGGTCGAACAAGTGGCCGCGAAAAACTTAGCGGATACACCCGAGGCTGACAGCAAGCTTTAGGCCATAAACCGTATTCTGGCTTCTGTGGGGCGTTCAAACAATGACCGTATTCAGAAAGAAATTACTGATTTTGATTTTTGCACTGCACTGCTATGCATGCCATCAAAAAAACACGGGAACTCGCGTTAACGTTTCGGCAAAACGTTTAGACGGCTCACCCGTTGCCCTTGCCAAAGTGACCGTTGATGGCAGCACCGTTGGTGAAACCAACGCCTTCGGAACATTTACGGATCTTGTATATCTATCCCCAGAATCAGAGCATTACGTGAACGTATCCTTCGATGACAGCACGTACTACTACTCTCCTCACACCACGAAATTTCAGGTTCAACCAGGCGTTATAAACGAGATCGGCGTTCAAGCGACGATGTATCTTGCACCAAAACCGAAAAAAAGCGCCGGTAAGAGTGGGCAGGAGGGTTCAACGACACCAGATGTGAAAGGCCCCGCACATGCAAAGTCCTCAGATCTTCCGAACGATGAGCGTTTTAGTTTACCTTTGCTCCCCATCACGACTGCCGACTTTGCCTTGAACGCGCCCCATGCAACAAATACAGCGCACCAGCCGACAGTCATGCTAACAGCACACGCTTTTAGTGGTCATACACCCTTAGCGGGCGCAACCGTATTATGGTCTGAACCGAATTCGTACGAATACCAATGCACAACAAACGACCGAGGACGATGCGTCATCCAAGCGTTAGCAAATAGCCGCGCGCCCGGAACGTTGCTCGTAAGAAAATCAGGCTTTGAAAGCATATCACAAAGCCTTATAGCCGCCGAAAATCAAAACGTGAGACTCAAGTTAAACGCGGGAACTTCGCTAGATCTTCGTTTTTTTTCTGCGCATCTGAAAAACGATAAGCCTTATGATGCCGTCAAAATTTACGATGGCCCGGCCCAGATCGCAACAACTGACACAAATGGTTACGCGATAATTCCTTTGAATGCAAAACGTCAAATTGATCTGAAATTTGCCTCACCACGCCAGACCATGACGATCGCCGCAGGCGAATTTACCGAATTCGATGAGGTTTTAAAAATCAAACTCGCGGCCCACAAAACCGAAACAGTTGACTATAAAATTTCTGATGTGCACGTATTTAAAAATAACGACATACAGTTGGGGGCGCATGTCCTCGATGCTGTCGTCGACACTTTAATCAAAGAGACGGCGGGAAGTCGATTAAGATCCATCGAGCTATCGTCAAAATCACCTGACTCCAACTATATTGGGATCATTCCAATTTTGGAGGGTTCCACAAAAGGACTCACACTAACTCTAACCGTATTTGAACCATCGGAAGGATTAGTGATATCCGAGCAAATTAGCCAGATACCCCACTCGGAAAGCGCCTTAGAGGCTGCTGTCGCGACACTGACCGACCGAATCAAAGCGCGCCACTCCGCAAGCGGATTTATCGAAAGAATAGATGGAAATCAGATACACGTATCGATGGTTACAGACGCGGTCAAGATCGGAGACGTCCTCAATATCTCGCAACGGGACGCAGATCTTAAAGCAATCGTTTTAAACACACAAAGAGGAAAAGCGGTTGCAAGGATATCCACGGTCATTCCATCTAAAGATACATGGCGGCTCCTTGGCCAAAAAACCACAAGACCACCTCGTGATGCCTCAAACATATCGTCACTAGGCGACCTTTTGGGAAAACTAAACCCCAAAACACCTGAGTTTGAAAAAATCGCTTTAGCAAAAAAGCATCGTATGGAAAACAATCCAAAGCAAGCTCTCAAAGAACTTGATATAAGCAATGTCACCGATCACCAAACGCGAATTATTCTGCTACAGGAGAGAGCAGACGCCCACCTAGCCCTCGACGAGAAGGGCTTGGCGTTAGTCTCGCTCTACGAGGCTTTATCTCACGCTTTAGAATGTGCTCCCCAATCAGTAGTAAACACCATTAGTATCAATATCAATCGTATTCGGTCTGAAATATTGCCCGTCCTTAATGATGACAAAAACCTGCTCGCAACTCTCAAGGAGCTTGATACCGACAACTCCAGACTGATGGACCAGTTAAATGCACAAAAAGCTGATGCTGTCGTCGAGGCCACGCTTCGCTACGCCGTACTTTTAACGAAACAGAAGCTCGCGGAGACGTCTTTAGATGTAGCGGGAATGACCACACTTGAACAGGCGTGGGATAAATTTTTTAAAGACCTAGAAAAGATGCAGAGCAAGGAGCGCGCCACCGAGATTAATAAAGCCGCCGCGTTCTCGAGAAAGCCATTCCTAATAAAACCGGATGGACGTTCTGTTAGATTGTAATCTCACTGAAGAGGAGCGACATG
>JBEIGW010000002.1:0-35810 GCA_040381655.1 Deltaproteobacteria bacterium | reverse complement strand
TTGCCTACCTTTTCGTGCAAGCTTTCAATCCCATACAGTGATTCGAATATCAGGTCACACCAAACAGCACAGTATCTTGACCAGAGCAAAATTAGTGGTTAGGTGTGTTTGGCCTGCAAATACAAATCCTGAGAATTTGATCCGTTTTTTAAGGACCTCAGAGCCCAATACTATGTCGTATTTTTTCCTATGGCCGTCACTCCCTCAAGAATGTCTCAATTAAATTTGTAGTAGTGTTCCATCGGACGGTCTTTTCAAAGCATCTTTTCTTGATGCACTAATTTGAAAGGCCTCAAAAAAGAGAATAGGCGTAGGTTTCATTCTTCCTCGTCGGACGTGCCCATACGATACTTTATGTCATAGTTGACTATGAAATCGATCTCATCATCTCCTAAACACAGTAGTTTCCCAAGCTCGATATCAATGCTGTCTATTATGGATTTTGATGTTCTAATTTTGAAACTTTGGGTTTCAGTTCTTCCCGTAGACTTTTGATTTCGCGCAAGCATTACGCTATTTCGCTTCAAATCTTGTATGTATTCCATTGACAAAGATTTGATCTCTGGCGAAGCTAAGGCTGCGCGAGGCAAAGGAAACTCCTGAATGTCGGTTGGATTTAGATCGCGCAGGTTTGATGTGATGGTGTACCACCACCAGAAAAGATTGCTACTCAAAATACCAACCAATACAGTGGCATTTTCGATAGCTACCGTAGAAAAGCTAGTTTCACGGCTACTGCTTCCGGATTTCCCATTTACAGAGAAAGCGGGGGCAAAATCTGTGAATACTTTCCAATACAGTCCTCCAGTTGAACGGTAATAGACTCGTCCTTGCGACCGTCCAAAAAAGTTTCTAGCCTTTGAGTCAGCTAACATGAGTTTACTTAGAATGGTTGTCTCTATTGACGTCCCTAGTTTTGGAACCCAAAACGATGGTCTTATACGATCTACTTCGGCATAAACAAGGCGCTCAAAAAGCCCGTTGCGATCAGTGCTTGTCCACTTAATGTATTTTGTTGAGGCACTTCTAGGAGCAGTAGACGAGAGTGCAACAAATATAGTCAACGCTCGGTTGACAGTGTCGAAGAGCTTAGCAGGTCGCCAAGCAAAGTTTGAGAACCATGCAGAACGTTTCTGTTCAATAATCTTTTGAACTACTTGCATCCTTTGAGTTGAAGGCAGCGCAAGCGGAACAATCATGCTTATCGCTCCACTAGGCGACAAGAGATCACAGCTTCTTTCCATGCACATTGCATGTATGGCGTTCGTGTCTCGGGAAGCGAATGTGCCAAGTGAGTACTCGACTTCACGCACTTCTAGATATGGCGGGTTCCCGATCACCACATCGAAGCCGCCATCACGCATAACTCCATAGAATTCAGCAAACCAATGAAAAGGCTGATGACTTGCTCGCCAGGCGGTAAACTCATTTTTCTTTTTTGGGTCGATGCCATAGTCCTGCGCGAGGTAGCGATCAAGTTCCAGGCTCAGGCCGTTCAACTTGTCGCGCAACTTGCGCTTGTCATCTGCCGTGACTTTGCCTCCGTGAACAGTCTGTTGTTGACGGAAGAAATCAAATGCATCCGCCAAATCAGCAGTACTTGCCTTAATTTCTGCCCGATGCGTCTGGTCGCTGGCGAGAGTGTTTGCGGCATCGAACTGCGCTTCTGTGGCATAGCCTACCAAAGTATTGCCAGCACGGATATTGAAGTCGATGTCGGGCAACGGTTCCAGTTCGCGCCCGGCGTCAACTTGGGACACCAGCTTGAGGAAGAGGCGCAGCTTACAAATTTCTACTGCCTCAGCCATGATATCCACGCCAAATAAATTGTGCAGGATAATATTTTTGTAAATGAAATAGCTGCGTGAATGATGGTGTCCCACCTCCTCCAGTATCTTAATGAAGTCGGCATCCCCCGATTTACCTAGCTTCTTAGCGTCCTCCACAAATCCTTCCATGCGGTCTAAGCAAGCCTCGTAAAGCGGCTCAAGCACGTTGAGTGCGGCAAAGAGAAAAGCGCCTGAGCCACAGGTGGGATCGAGGATGGCAATACCGTGGCGGAACTTATCGTTAGACCTCTCCGCTAGGCGTCCAACGATGGCTTGCCAGATCGCGCGTAACAGATCGGGGCTGTTGCAGGTGTCTATCAGGTCCTGCATGAACTGGCGGATGTCGAGATTCAGCGTGATAAGGTCTTCAGCGCTTTTCACTTCCCCTCTGGACAACTTGTCCCGGATAGCCAAACAACGGCTCCGGCGCTCTACATATTCTCGCCAAGTTTCTGTGGGAAGAGTACCGCGCTGCATTACGCCATTGCTAGCCGTAAACTGGAAGGCGGCTTCGCCTAGGTTGTAGCTCCGCTCAAACATACGCGCCGTGGGATTGAATATTCCAGTTTGCACAAAGTCGGGAAGTACATTTACGGGAACAACCTCAGCACAGGCATCAATGACACCTATTTTCATGGCTGGATAAATATAACGATCAGGGTCAGACTTGAGCAGAGACCAAACAGACGAATCGCCTTCGAAGGCTACCTTGCAGCGCTCCCGCGCCTGATCGAGCAGATGCGGTATAACGGTGGTCTTGCTGATGTACTCTGTGATATCTTCCTTCGTGTAGTAAGCCCCCATCTGCTTCTGGTTGATGTACTTCTCAAAGATGTAGCCGAGTACGTCGGGGTTAATCTCGCTGCCCGAAGACAGAGGCCGGTCATCAAGATGCCAGTCGTAGGCATCGAAAAAAGTGAACAGTCGCTGAAAGGCTTCATCTGGGATGTCGATGTCAGGGTGGGCGACTTCCAACTCATGCACGTCAAAAAGTCCTCCGTTGAGGTAGGGTACGTCACCGATCAGTTTTGACAGATCAGTGACGCGAGTTCTTTTGTGTTGCCCTAGTCCTTCATGGAAAAGTCGTAGCAGAAACTGACGATAAAAGGTATGGAATTTTCCCTTTCCGGCCTGCTCGCGCACAGTTGCCATCCGATCCGAAAGGTAGTTCGGGTTACCATCCAAAAACCCTTTTTGCTGGATGAAGTACACGAACATCAAGCGGTTAAGCATCAGCGAGGCATACCAAGCTTGATCCGTCGCTGCTTCTATTCCTTGAATGAACTCGGAAAAGGCTTGATGCTCGCTCTTAAAATAATCGTAGAAACGCTTAGAAACACGGTCACGATCAAAGGCACTGCGCAGACCCTTGATGACATCCGTCAAGGTAATAGCCTCCTCCTCCTCCAGGGACCAGACGATTTGATTTAGCTTTTGGCGCAATGCTTCGCCGCTGGTGCCTTTGTGCCACGTGTGGGTTCTAGTTGCTGCGGGTTGGCCAGGTACACGAGCTACCCATAACCATGTCATCACCTTTTGCGAAGAATCGACAAAAATTAATAAATGTTCATAAGAAAGCTTGGTGGCCTCCTTCTCAATTTTTAGGAGCGTGGCTCTAGGTGGAACAGACCCCAAGGCATCTGGTGAGCACATAAAGACAGCGACACCACGTTTGTGTGCAACGTGCGTTAACGTAAAGGTATGACCATTGACCAGTACAGGCTGGTCCCGCAGGTTGGGGTTGTCCCAGCCAAGTTCGTTGACAAATAAGCGGCTGAGTTGAAACTCATTCAGGAGTTTTTGAAATTGAGCGGCGTCAATGGTCATTTTTTCTTTGTTATTAAGCACGTGATCAAGCCAAGCCCATACTGCAGATCAGCTTAGATTCACGATTGGCTTCTTGTTCATCTATCAAGCACAGGCGACCATCTTCACGCAATGAAAGTACGAGATCAACCAACTCCTGATCTGCAAGGCCTGTTTTGATTTGGCGATTCAGTGTGTCAGTCGCTGTCTGGTACAAAGGAAATCTATAAATTTCCTCAAGCGTACGTTCAATGCGCCTGACATGGTCATCAGTAATAAAGAGGTCTCTCGCGCTGCCTAACTTGTCGCGGTAACGCTTGATGCGTTCGTAGGTCTTGAAACGAGCCCCCGACGGGCGTCCCAATGCACCACCAAATGATTTCTCTTCTTGAATAATGTGCGCCAACCCCTTTTGTGTAAGGGAATGGTGATGTTCAGTGCGTGGCAGCGCTTCGGTATTGGGAGCACATGCCGCTGCTCGCAAAATGGTCAGTTGAGATTGCGTAACTGACTCACCGGCTCGATCAATCCAAGCCAGCGCATCGTTACCCTGCGCAGTACGCATGTAGACCAAGGCTCCCTTAGGGGCCTTTGGCGTCTCGACGTGAGCTTTGGTGGCATATGCGACATCAGGCATAGCTTCGATGGCCGCGGCAATGGCTGGATCTGCGTCAATAGCGTTTTTCCAAATTTGGTAGGCATAAGAAGCTAAGTCCACTTCGTTATCCCCATCGTCATCAAGAATCCCACTCTTCTCGGTATACAGGTCTCGTATAGATTGCTCGTTTGTCTCGTCATCAAAAAAGGTCTCATCAGATCCTACAACTTCGCCTTGCTCTTTTAGGCGTTTGCGGACACGGGCACGCAATTGAAGTAGAGTCTCAACGCCGTCTGCCGGAACAAATGAGTAACAGAAAATTTCATCTGCCTTTTGGCCAATCCGGTCTACACGACCAGCGCGTTGGATTAGTCTGATGATGGCCCAAGGTAAATCGTAGTTAACGACAATGTGCGCATCTTGTAGGTTCTGGCCTTCGGAGAGCACGTCAGTGGCAATCAATACGCGCAGCGCATCGGATGATTTAATGGTGTCCAGCTTCTTGTTTGATTCTGGTGAGAATCGCCATGCAAGGCTGGTAGGGTCGCCAGTCTTTCCCGTTGCGTCTTCGATTTGCGTAACGCCCATCGCAGCTAACTGTGTTTTGACGTAACGCGCTGTATCGGCAAATTGAGTGAAGACTAAAATTTTCTCCTTGCTATGTGTTGTGCGAACCAATTTTGCTAGCTCGGCGAGTTTTGAGTCTCTGGCTGGATCCCATTCGCCACAATGTTGCAAGACAGCCATGAGGCTTAATGCATCTGCCTGCAAGTCCTTAAATAGATCGCCCATGAACAAAGAGCTAGGCAGCCATTTAAATCGCTTCTTAAAAGGCCCCGAGTAAGCCGTATACGCTTTGGCAGCACGGGCACGGAAGGCATCCTCTGTGCGCAGGGACGTTGTTATGTTGGTGACGACCTCTTCATCGCCTGATACGTCTTCTTCATCTTCCGCTCCCGCCAAAATATCGTCTGGATCCTCATCATTTGTTTGGGTGTCCAGTAGTTCGGCCCCCTGTGTGCCTAATGGGATATCAAAGCCATTTTCTATTGCGTGCATCACAATAAAGTTTCGCAAGACATGCCTCTCAATTGAAAGCAAAAAGGTGGGGCCTGCGCTTTCGAGTCGCTTGAATAAATTGGTGCGGCAAAAACCCATCAATCGTGTGCCCGCACGCGAAAGGCCCTCAATGACGTGCGCTTGATTTGGTGTTGGGGGTGATTTTGGTTTGTTCGCGACGTAATTGCCCAGCCCATATCGGGGTAATGCCAGGGCGTTGATTGCATCGACTACTGTCGTTGAGTAAAAGCGAGCGTAAGGATCGGACTTGTCTGCCCCTTTTATGGAGAACTTTAAATTTTTAGGTATTCGCTTGGGAAAATATGACTTAGTTCCATCTAAGAACAGCAGGTACTTCCCCCGTTCATCGCTTTTTGCATAGTGCTGCATGATGAAGCCTCTCGTACGACGCACCATGTATAGGCGCATCAAGTCGCGCCAATCGTCTGCATCATCACTCTTTTCAAAAGCTGTAAGCGATCGCACGGCACACTGATACCGTCGAATGAATTCATGCTCTCCGCCGAGGTGGCTAATTAACTTCTCGGGTCGAATACCAATGTCGGCATCTTCTCTGAGAAACAAAGAGAGTTGCGATGAGAGATCGATGTATGTCTTGTTGTAGGGGGTCGCAGACAGAAGAATGCATAGGCTGTCGTTCCGCTCTATGTACTCCCGGATTGCCTTGTAGCGCTTGCCTTCTTTGTTGCGCAAGTTGTGCGATTCATCAACCAACACGACCCGGTAGCGACGTGTCTTTTCTGGCAGCTCTGCCATGGCTTTCGATAGCGAAAGAACTTTTGCCTGAAGTCTGTAGCGAAAGACATAGTCTTCCCACATTGGAACCAGGTTTTTAGGGCAAAGGATCAACGTCTCGGTTTGATGGTCTTCTTCGAAAACCTTGGCAAGTGCAGTTGCCATCATGGACTTACCCAAACCAACGACGTCGCCAATGAGTACGCCACCTCTTTTATTTAAATGGTGGGCAGCAATCTTTACCGCCGCAACCTGAAAATCAAAAAGCTCCTTGCCGAATATTTTCGGAATCGTGAATTCGGAGAGCCCGGCGCGCGCCTCTTGGGCCAAGTGATAAGCGATCTTTAAATAGACATGGTATGGAGAAATAAGTCGCTCACCAGCCCAACTTTCGTCAATGATGTCGGCCAGCTCCTTTGAAATATCAACACACCATCGATCTTTCCATCGATCTTCAAACCAATCGACTAGCTTGTTGCATGCATCGTGTTCTAAGACATCTACATTGAGCTCGCCCTGCCTTGACAGACCAGCGAGCGTTAAATTCGAGCTCCCTAAAAATCCAGTGACTGGATTATTTACATCATTTCGGTGAAGCAAATAGAGTTTTGCGTGCAGGGGATGACGCAGGTAGACCTTGACAACCAGTTTCTTGCTTCTGATTTGATGGGACAGCTGTCGAAGTGATGCTTCATCATCGTTGGTCGGGACTCCGAATGTTAATTGTTGCTTGAACTCTTCTGCAATACGACGTTTTTCTCGAACTGCCGTCTGATTATCTAACCCTTCATCATCCTCGCGTTGGCGAAGCGACTGCCTCAGCTCATCGCTCGGATTTACATGCATTCCAACAAGCAATCTGCAGCAATTACCATCACTACCGTTCCATTTTTCAACATGCGGCGACAGATTCCTCCAGCCTCTCAAATTGAAGTAGCCCACGCAAAAATCGGCGCGTTCAGCAACCTTCATTGTCTCCTGCAGCGCGGGGAGGAGTTGCTTTTCGATGTTGTCAAATATTCTTGGCATAGTTTTTCCTGTGGCTTAGCTTAGGGTTTCAAGTCCGCTTGCCACCTGAGGCCAAAACTTTGCGATCAACAATTCAAGCATCTAGGTCTGGCGCCGAAAACGCCAAGCATCCGACACCTTAAAACTGAGAAGATTTCCTTTTTGGGGAAGCCTATAGATCGTTTTTTCGTTAACAGGCAGGAACGCCGAAAACGTCTCGAACGGTGGAGGCGGTGAACGGCTGCTTAGCCATCATTATTTCTCTAAAAAAATATTGCTTCCAGTATATTGGAAAGCAGGCCAAAATTGTCTAATTGAATCAAAGGAAATGATGGTCAATACTAGGCTCACTTGATGAGCCTGCTGTGAGCAAGAATTGTTCTAGTTCTCAGCAACGTCAGATTTTTACGTTGATTAATGATTTTTATTTTTTTGAAAACATCGCAGTTCGCTGAGACTGAGATTTATATTGATAATGATGCGGTTACGGCACACAAAACGATAATAAAATGACTACATCTACCCCATCTTCGAATTCACCCGCAAGCAACGAAGCAGATACAGTCGAAATCATTGCTACATTGCGATCGCTGCTACCACTGAACAAAAAAAAGATTGACCAGAAGTTCGGTGACGAAATCGATCGGAAGGTGAATCTGCTTGCAATAAAACTTCAAAAAGAAACCGATGAAGTACTTGCGTATCAGTGCCTCGGGCTTATTGGATTGGCGATCGCTAAAGGTAGCAAGTCTGCTGCCAAGCAAAAAATCCGACCGCTACGGTGGATTGATACTGCTCCACCCGCCTTGAACACCTTAGCTAACGATGACGAGCGGATTGGCGCTATCAAATTTTTGGGACCATTAAAAGCAAGCTGGAAGATTTCTTATGCCCTAAAAGAAGCAATAAATACACAAACAAGCAAAGTACTTGCCAACGAACTCGTAAAATTGGCTATCGGGTCCAGCACTACGTATGCTGATTTAGTCAAGGAACTGTCGAGCATAATTCGGGCGGATCACACAACCGATCTTGATCGCGTTAATCAAGTACTTAAATTAGTAGCTAAGTTGTTACCATCGCGCGAAATCGAATCAGGTGGTTATTTCGGGGAGGAGTTTTCTAATTTGGCTTCGTCGGTAGTCGACCTTAGTCAAAGAACTCACTATTCTTCGAAAGCTATTATTGAAATTCAAAAATCTACGCTCGGAATTTTGGAAACGATAAGCGCTCGCGAGCCGACAATACTGCTTAGTGAAAAAACGCTTCAAGGCCTGACAATCTTTTCGAGGCAGCCAGGCGGTTTACCGAAACCACTACAAAAAAATCTTAACCCTCTAAGCTCGCGAATAGTAAGCACTGTGCTACAGCACGTAAAAATGCATGGCATGAATAATACTGTCGAGGTCAGAGAGCTATTAGCATTTGCCTCCCATTGCTTACCAATAGAAAAAATTTCGGCAAAATTTCTATCAGATAGAGAACTAGTTAAAGCCATCCTTTTACCGACTAAAGATCCTGCGATTGAAGACAGCGATGAACTATCCGCTCATTCCGGAATTCAGGAACAAATAGCGGCCCTTTTGATTTCTTGGTATCGGTACTGCTCCGATCTTCCCGATCCGTCTGTCGCAAAAGAAGTGAGTGCTTTAGTTAATCTAGTTGCGAGCAAAGCAAAAATAGAAATGTATGGTTCAAAGGGAGATTTAGTTCAGTATCAGCCGCTTCAACATTTTCTTGGAGATAGCAGCGCGCAACCACCAACTAACGTTCGCATTGAAATACCTGGCGTTCGACTGTTGAGAAGCGATAATTCCCAAAGAGTTCTGACTCGTGCATTGGTCTTCCCAGTGAACTGAAAGGTGATTTTGTGGACACTCTTTGCATTGATTTCGGGACCAGTTCTATTAGAGCCGCAATACGAAAACAAAAGGATTCGGTATCGCATCCGCTTGCAATTGCACCTAGAAGTCAAATTGATAATGCATCTATCCCTAGCGCTATCTTTATTCCAATTGCTGGCGATAAGATTTTCTTTGGTGACAAAGCACTTGAGGCAGGTCTTTCTGCCCAGCCACGATTGCTTTTTGAATCAAGCCCAAAATCCTGGCTCAGTCCCTCAAACATCTCTAAGATATATCAGTCGGAAGTAAGTAGCGCACCATTTCCCCGATTTCAACTAATCGCTGGTTTACTAGCGCTGGCAGTACAAGACTCCATAGCTGCAGGTAAAAATATTTTCAAGTTAAAAACTAGCACTCTCTCGTATCGCATAAGTCATCCCGTCTGGAGTACCTCAGATCGACAAAAAATAGCCGTTGTTTACGATCAACTCGGACGTATCGCATTCAGCGCTACTGGGTCTACGATAATGCAAGAGATGAGTACTGATCAATTTAACCTCTGGTATAAAAAAGCAAGTCAAGCATCAAAAAAACCATCCTTCGATGTTGAGGTTGAAGAACCTGTTGCTGCGGCGCTTGAGTTGCTTCAAGATCCTTCCCCAAACAATCGTAGCGCAACTTTAGTCGTGGATGTCGGGGCGGGCACCATCGACCTCGGTCTATTTGTCTCTGTTTTACCAGATGAATATTCGAAGGTAACCCGAAAGCTTATTCCGATGACACCTGCACGTAGCTTGTTCGGTGCAGGAGATGAAATCGACCACGCTCTAATAAAATTAGTTGCAGAAAGGCTCGGTCCAAATAGCGGTATTGACCTTGCAGCACTGAAAAATGATATTCGCCGCTCTAAAGAAACGCTATTCGAGACTGGCAATCTGGTTTTCCGGCAGGTACAAATTTCGCGAGAAGAACTCGTCCGCACAGACAAACTCCAAAAAATGGCAAGTGGTTTAAAAACGGCAATCAGGGAAATGCTTGAGGACGCGGGCTCCCGCTTTAAAGCACAACTTCACGCTTCAAACCACGGCATTTCTCATCTTGACGTAGTTTTCGCAGGCGGAGGCGCAAATCTTCAGTTCTTAAGAAAAATTGTCGGTGGCATTGTCGCTATGGGGGATGCAAAGTTAACTTCATCACAGACAGAGGTGACTACACCAAGAGGTTTTGAGGTTGATGCATCACGAGCTCGTATGGCAGTTGCATTGGGGGGTACAACTCCTGCTGCGGACTGGCCAAGAACTGAGATGCAGCAGCCCATCATACGGTCGCTTTCATCACCTCTCCGGTAGTTATTGAGCCTCTTTTTTGCACGTTTTTTGAAACCTTAGTCAGAGGTAAACTAGTTGTGTAGCAAGTTGTATTCGTTACATCGGTTAAATTGAAAAACAGTTTATTTTTTTATTTGTTTCTTCATTTAAAAAATAGTGGCCACATTTTTTGATGAAGGGTCTTTAAGCTCGTTAACTCTGGAGTGATCCTAGGCCGGTGGTTAAAATATGAGGAAAATTTAATGAACCGCCTCGAACGCTTCTATAAAATCGATCAAGTTCTTCAAGATCGAAAAATCGTCAGTCGTGACTCTTTTCTTTCGATTCTTGAAGTGTCGCTTGCCACATTCAAGCGCGACCTTGAATATATGCGCGATCGCTTTAACGCTCCGGTGGTCTACGACACCGACCTTCGGGGATATCGCTACGAGAGCACCAATAACAGCAAGAACAAGTTTTCACTTCCCGGTCTTTGGTTCTCCGAGCAAGAGATCTTTGCGCTAATCACCATGCAGCAGCTGCTCGAGAACCTCGATCAAGGCAGTATCATCGGGCCACATATTCAACCCTTTCTATCGCGTCTCGATGCAGTCATTGGCGAAGGCGAATCCTCGTCCAAAGAAATTCGCAAGCGAATTAAGCTGGTTGATATGGGCCGTCGCGTTCAAGGCAGTCATTTCTTCTCCGAAGTTGGGGTTGCCCTTTTCAAGCGACAACGCATCGAAATCCAATACTATGCTCGAGCAAGTAACGAAATCACCCTCCGCGAAATCTCTCCTCAGCGTTTAATTCACTATCGAGACAACTGGTACTTGGATGCCTGGTGTCATCTAAGAGACGGACTCCGCGGGTTTTCTCTGGATGGCATACGCGCTATCAACCCTGTCAATAAAAAAGCTATCGATGTATCCATCAAATCTCTCGACCAATATCTTGCTGTCAGCTACGGCATCTTTGCAGGTAAATCCAAACATACTGCAAAACTGAAATTTACCCCTGAGCGCGCCCGCTGGGTAGCTGCTGAGCTTTGGCATCCTGACCAAAGGGGCTCATTTGATGAGTCTGGCGCTTATATTCTTGAATTCCCCTATTCTGACGACCGCGAACTCCTGCTTGATATCGCCAAACATGGTGCTGCAGTTAAGGTCCTTTCTCCCAAAGCCCTGCGTGACAAGGTACACCGGGAGCATGAAGCCGCCTCCCGGCAATACGAACGCTAAGCTATTTCCCAATCGCCGATCGCATCCATCTCTACCCGGTCTTTCGGGCATATTGGCGGCCCATAATGCAAAAAGTCTTTTAGCATTGGGACTGTGAATCCACATTTTTGGCACTTTGCTCGTGGCCGCGGCGATCTGGTCACGGCCTTCATGGGTACGGATAGCCTGGCATGCGGATAAGCCCCAAGCCTGCCCGCCACCTCCTTTAGTTTCTCTTTCAATATTGGTCCGGCGCCTGCGCTGCGCATTGGCCCAGTCATTCCTAATTTAATTGCTATTTTTTTAAACTCTTTGCCATGCTTATGCTGGCAATCGTCCACGGCATGAACTAGTTCGTGGACCAAAGTATCGAGCACCTCAATGGCGTCCTCCAATGCAGGGGACACAAAGATCTGGTTTATTCCGTCTTTGCTCGCTTTCGTACTCCAGCACTGGCCAATATGGCCGCTCCTTGTCCCAGTGCTCGCAAATCCACAGGACACCCTACACAAAGGGACCGCGAAGCCAGCTTTGGCAAAAATCGGTATTAATTCCTGAACCGCAGCTTCCAGCCAAGACTCCCGGGTTGTGGGTTTTATCGCCATTCAAGACCTCGAAATTGATAGATATTTAAACTTTGTTTCTAAGATCAGTATAAAAATCGCCAGGCTCATTAGTTGAGCCAGAAATATATTTTTGTGAAAATTTGCTAGCTCAGTCTTTGAGCCTGATGGTCGGTATAACGATTCTTAACGCGCACGATGATGCGTGTTTATTTACAAATCTATAACTGACCGAGGCTAGCCATGGCGATTCAGACCGAATTCATCGACTTCATCGTCAACATCAGCGCAATACGCGCCAAATATCCCGGCGGTTGGGAGCGTTGTTTGAAAGACCATGCCCATTTGATTGGGGGACGAGTGTGGCATGACCAGTATTTGCTGCGTGACGGCGCTATGAGCCCTTCTGGTATCGCAGCTCTGGTAGATCAATGGACACGACTAGGCTTAACGGGCCGCGCGCAGGTAGGCGGGGAATTGTGCTGGGTGGATTTTTGTGTGTACGAATCCATGTTCGGCGGACTCACTCTTCCCTGTGCTTGGCTCATCCCCAATGGACCCTCCTCCGTTGCCCACATTGATGATCCAGGCTCACACGTCGTCGGTCGCGAACCGGCAATGTTCAATCAATAATTTTATGTAGGCCGCGAATCACACCTTGCAACACACGCTCTACCTACTTTAAGGCAGTGCTTGATCCAGTTACTAATCTGATTGATGTATCCCACTTACTCGTGAGGTAAAAATGTCTGCATCCACCGAAACAATTCAAAAATCCATACTTGAAGGAACGAAAGGTCAGCCTGTACTGCTGCAAAAGGTCGACATCGTAGCAAGCGTTGATGGCCTACTTTTCACAGTTAAGGCACGTCAGTTTTATAAGAACACGACAAAGAAGAATATCGAGACGATTTATACCTTTCCGTTGGCTTGGGAATGTACGTTACTGGGCCTGACCGCTACGATGGCAGGAAAAACCTGGCAAGGTACTGTTCTACCGAAAACTGAAGCCGAAGAAAATTACGAGAAGGCTATTAAAGAAGGCGACACGCCGATCATGGTCGAGAAATCAGGCGAAGGTCTATATACGGCTCACATGGGCAACTTAAAGCCTGATGAAGAGGCCATGATTGAAATCGAATACGCGCAATTGCTGAGAATCGAACAAGGCCAGGTGCGTCTGTCTATCCCAACAACTGTCGCGCCTCGTTATGGCGATCCCTTCAAAACAGGCAAATTAAAAAAACCTGCTTCTGTGGATGCCAGTCTCGCAGCTTCTTATCCATTGTCATTGACTCTTACTATTGGTGGAGACCTTGCAAAAGGTACGATCAGTTGCCCGAGTCATCAAACCAGTATTCACAACGACAATGATCAGTCCGTAGTCAGCATGAGTCGAGAAGGCTATCTCGATCGCGATCTGGTCATCGTCATTGATGACGTTCAAAGCCAAGGTGTTTTTTCCCTGGCAAAGGACGGTGATGAGTATCCAGCACTATTAAGTTTTACTCCTGTATTCAATGAAGAGGCCAATACACTTTCTTCCGAAATTGAGTTGAAGATCTTGGTTGACTGCTCGGGATCGATGGAAGGTGACAGTATTGAGCTTGCACGCAATGGCTTGAGGACGCTCATGCCATTATTGAGCTCTGCAGACAAAGTCTCTTACAGCCTGTTTGGCAGCCAGCCCCGTCGCGTGGTTGGGAAACTCACATCAGCAACGACTGAGTTCAAGGCAAAATCTCTGGAGCCTGCCATTGATAAAACCTCCGCCGATCTCGGTGGCACGGAGATGCATGCTGCACTAACGGACACATTCAACATCACGAGTGAGCGCAGAGAGCGGCCGGTCAATGTACTGTTAATTACGGACGGCGAGGTCTGGGATATTGAGAATATCATTCAGTCTGCTAGGGAATCCAATCATAGAATCTTTGCGATTGGCGTAGGTAGCTCCCCAGCTGAAAGTCTGCTGCGCGAGATTACTGAACATAGTGATGGCGCTTGCGCGTTTGTGTCACCGAATGAGGACATGGCCGCGGCTATGCAGCGCATGGTTAACCGAATGCGCCAAGGCATCGTGGCCGGACTATCTGTAAATTGGCATACGTCAGTTGTCTGGCACTCCCCAGTCCCGAAAGTCGTCTACCCAGGAGAGATGATCCATCTAGCTGCAATTCTTGAAGACAAGCCCAGCGAAGTGCCGGTAGTTACTGCTGCTGCAATCAACCTCATCTTGTCGTCAACTACTGACGGCGCAGCAGCCCCTCAGGCCGGATTAGATTTAGCCCCGACAACATCCACACTCACACGAATCGTAGGTGCCAAACTGTTGCGTGATGCTGCCGACACCGAAGCTGCAAGTCAGATAGCAATAAAGTATCAGCTCGTTACCGAGCACACCAACCTCTTCATGGTAGTTCAACGTGTCTCGGATGACAAAGCACTAGGTTTACCAGAACCGCACCAAATACAGCAAATGGTGGCCGCCGGTTGGCATGGATTGGGATCGGTCCGGCCAGTGCAGATATCAGCTAGCAGGGTGTTGTATTCGATGGCATATTCTGCCCCACTACGATCGTCCAAAATGGCTCAATTCCTTTCAAGCTCCGAGACTCCCAGCTATATGCGGCGGCAAGCTGATCCTGAGATGTTCGGCATTGAGCCAATGGCCTTATTGTCTATCTTGGAGGATGTGGCACTAACTTACACTGACTTTGAAGATGCCATCACCCGCTTTTTGAATTGTGGCTTGCCATCGGAGATTGAAGAGCTGATCGGTGTAATTTCTACCGAGCTCAATGATCGCGTTCTCGCATGGGCTGTATTCCTCGACTGGCTCATCGGCGCCTTGGACCACACAAAGGTCGCCCCTCGGCAGGTCAAGCGACTGTTAGACCATACTCTTTCCGTCTTACAGGACGACATAAAAGACGAAATCCATGATCGTCTCAGCGCCTGTTTGCCAGAGGTTCATGAAGATCGCTGGGGCACACTGGAAGATGATCCTAAGACACTAGACTTTAATGAATTGATCATTAGGCAAAACCTCTAAATTCGCCAAAAAAGCTTGAAGTGATTCAACGATCATCGTCTGTAGGCATGGGCAAGCAGAACGCCCATGCCTCAGCAATCCAAAATCGTTCAAAAGATGTACGAATATATAAATAATCTAGGTCGCTTCTTCCATGGATGTAGTGACCAATGGATAAAAATCATCAAGAGAAAAAAGAACAACCTATGATCCGGATATACGCCAAGTTATTTTTAATCCTTGCAGGAATCGCAGCAGTACCAGCTGTATTGGCAGTACCCTACGATCCGCCCATTGTTCATGAAAAAGTACATCGTTATATCGATATTGATGAACGCGGGAGATATTCCGAAACAGTTGAGCGTGTGACACGTATTGTTTCAGAGTATGGCGTTGATTTTCTTGGAAATCATGTCTTTGAAACAAAATCCACACAAGAATCTTTCAAGATCCTCTCGGCCAGCAGCTTGCTACCAAACGGAAAGTCTATTCATCTTGCGCCGGATTGGATCAAGCGGTCAGAAGGTGAACAGAGGAATGGACGACACTTTGACGATAAAACCACGACCACCATTGTATTTCCGCAAGTAGAAATTGGTAGCCGCCTGCGCAGCAAATACCGCATGAGACATTTCAAACCAGAAAAACCAGGTGAATTTGATTTGAAATTTGGCTTGTCACCGCACCTGGTGTATGAAGACGCTCAACTTACGATCAAGGTACCAAAATCATTAAATTTGATGGTAAATCATCGTGGATTTTCTGGAGGCGTAGTATCGGAATCAAAAAAGCACATCGTCTATCATTACCAAATTCAGCAAGCAGTTGCACAAAAAAAAGAAGATGGCAGCGTCGATAGCTCAGATTCCTCACCCTTTGTCATCATCACTCAAGCAAAAGACTATCTGGATATCGGCCGTCAATACCAGAAAGCTTCTAAACAAAAAGTTCGAGTTACTCCCGAGATTTCGAAGTTTGCCCATGATTTAGCTGCCAATGCAATTACAGATCAAGAAAAAGCAAAGGCACTTTATACTTGGGTCTCAAAAAATATCCGCTATATTTCAACGACCGTCGATGACGGCGGACTCGTCCCTCGTGACTCTGCTTATATATTCAATCGCAGATTCGGAGACTGCAAAGATCATGTAGTTCTTCTAGAAGCAATGCTTAGGGCAGTCGGCATTGAAAGTACAGCTGCACTGATCAACCTTGGCGATGCTTTTGAATTACCAGAAGGTCCGGCTGGCCATAGCCCAATCAATCACGTACTCACCTACATACCTTCCCTCGACTTATATCTCGACTCTACAGCCCAATTTGTCCCATTCGGCAAACTCGATGACCAAGTCATTGATAAGCCGACTGTCCTTGTGTCGCTAAATCGTTACGGCAGGACGCCGAAGATGTTTGCTGATGAAAACAAGCTCACGTCCCACACGCATATGAAGATTCATTCTGATGGAAGTGTAGAAGGTAAAAATGATTCTGTGCTTACAGGAACCATGGAGATCAATTATCGATTAGCGAGATTCTCGGAAATGACGGAATCAATGGAGAAGACGGTCAACGATATGCTGTATCGATTTAATGAAATTGGCTCAGGAAATATCAACTATACATCGCCTAAAAATATTGAAGCGCCATTTACATGGCAATCGACATTCAAGCTTGATTCCATTACTGATTTGAGAAAAAAAGGGGCGTTCATCCCACCTGTCGGCGTATCCCCGGGTCATATCGCATCCATGACCATCTACAAACCTCTTGATACTAAAGTGTTTTCTTATGTCTGCGATTCCAACACCACCGAAGACAAGTACTCGATTCAACTACCAGACCATATCAGCATCGAATCCTTGCCGGTAAACGCTAGTTATGAATCCAAGCATATTCAATACACCTCCGAGTACCAATTGGAGGGACAGTCATTGGAAATCACCAGAAAATTAATATTTCAATATCCGAGTCGTAAGTGCACACCTGAAATGTATCCTGAGCTACTTGAGGCTATTCGCACCATACGGGCAGACCATCGTACGTCGGTAGTATTCTCGACAAACCAATCGAACTAGGGTAATGACATGCTAATCGAATCTTATGTGGTTGGCTTTAGCGAAGTAAAGCGCTGCCTTGCGAGTTTTAAGCAAGGGGATTTCGTCGTTGTTAGCGAAAACATTTTTATGCTGAAGGAAAAACCTAACAGCATCCCCCAAGACTTACTCAGTGCCAGTACGCCGGACAATCACCCAGAAGCATTAATTGTCATCAACAAGAACCATGCAAAAGATCTGATCATGGATTCACACGCTTTTGCATTTCGAAAACCATCGAATGATGTACCTAACCTTGAGGGCGTCACCTTACATCTATCTTTTGCTGGTTCAGATTTGATTGACGATTTGATGGTGCTTTCAAAGGCTGGCAGTATTGATGGAATACCAGTCAGGACAGCGACAATGGAAGCTATATTAATGGCCAAGCAAAATCAGAAAAAGCGTTTTGAAGAACACCAAGAGATTCTCAAGAAATCTGTTTTGGTTTACAGAAAAGATATGTAGCTGTGGCAGCCTGAATGTCGACGACTATAAATTTTTTGAAATTTTTATCAAAATTCATATTGACTATAGAATATTCATTAAAATTCACCGCTATAAATCCTGGCGCCAATCTTGCGTTTTTTTATCTTTATTCCAATGATGGTAAGCAAAGGAAATTGCAGCTTCTTTCGTATAAAAATATCCAATTGGATCAAGGTACATTCCCTCGATAAAATAAATTCCGAAGTATTCATAAATAACTAATTCAACTTGATGGTCGATTCCGCCCCGATTTATGCTAAAGGAATCAACCTCTTCTCCTCCCTCGCGTATACAGTCCTCAATGAATCCGTATATGACTTCGCCTCGAAAACCGTCGAGCTTTCCCTCTTTTACTTGTTTTAAAGTTTTTTTAAATTCTTCTTCACTAACATTTTCAGAAATTACACTTCGTATCTCTTCGACTTCGGTAAGCACCTTAGAAATCTCTAGAAGGTCAACTTTTTCAGTTAAAGATTTTTTCAAAACTCCTCCGATAATCAAATGAACTTATGTAAAAATATATACGATAAAATTTATATTTTTAAATTCCCCTCATCATCGAACATATCTCCAAAAATTAACGCATCAAAAATAGCTTGCATAGTTCGCATCGCATTATTAGCTAGAGATGTGTCATGAAAATGATCAACGAGCGATTCCAATCCTATATTTTCGGAAAAATTTTTTAATGCAATCCTCTCATTTTTACTCAAGACAACATCAAAGCTTAAAGCGCCATCTGGATAATCTTTATCAAAAAATTTACCTCCACCTGATGGTGGCAAAATTTTATTCAATTCTTTTTGTATTTTTTTAAATGCATTTTCCGCATCTTGTGCTTGATCAATATTTTCTACATATTTCAAAAGCAAATTTAAATTAACAGACTGAGAGAATTGACGAAGCACATCAAGGTCTTTGAAATATAAATTGCGTAAATACATATCTAATCCAAAAAATAATTTTGTTTTTCTGTAGAGTGTGGACGCAATTTAGAATACTGGCTAACCCAGCAAATGGTATTCACTAAGCGAATTTGTTCTGGGGTTCGGCAATTCACAGCTTGAAGCATGGGAGAAGCTACCAGAATAACTAAGCATTTAGCTCGGGATATGGCCACGTTTAATCGATTTTTGCTAAATAAGAAATCAATATTGCGCGGTAAATCCTCGCCGCTCGACGTAGCCATAGAAATGATGACTGCTTCTGCCTCCTGCCCCTGAAACTTATCAACCGTTCCTACTCTGGCTTCACTGCCGAGATATTGCTTCAGCAGATTCACCTGCATATTGTAAGGAGAGACCACTAGAATGTTTTCAGGCATGATCTGGCGATGAACTCCTTTGTCATCGACATAGCTTTGCTGCAGCAAGCTATCGTAGATTTCTTTCACCCTGGCTGCCTCCTCATCACTGTCTTGTGAGCACCCATTGTGGTGTACAGATTCAAAAACTATCCCACATGACCGCAAAGCGGGATCCGCTTCCTTACCACATACGATGAATCTATTTTTTGTTTTTGGATGCGAATCCAATCTTCCGTCGTAGATCGCTTCAGAAATGAAATCGCATACCTCAGGATGCATACGCCAAGTTTTCTCGAGGAAGATACCTCTATTCGAGGCGATCGTGGATTCACCTTGTAATAAATAATCCAGCACCGAGTCCCCCGAACTTCCCGGATGCACCCCTTCTACCGGCTGGGATAACTGCATCTGGTCGCCAAGCAGCACGATGTTTTTTGTTGAAGTAGCCATAGGAATTAGCATACCTAGGGCGACTTGGCCTGCCTCATCGACAAACAGATAATCAAACTGTTGATCAAATTCTTGGTCCGCAAAAAGCCAAGCTGTCCCGGCAACGAGCTGAGCGTCAGCCGCGATGATTCCTTCTTTATCTTTTATATCTTTGATGTACTCGCCGTTAACACACTGAGATTCGTCTAGTGGGTCAGATTTTTTCACGCCACTGAACGTGAAACCACAATCTTTGGCTTCCTTCTCTACGGCCTCCAGCAAGTTGACGATAGCCTTATGGCTGTTTGAAGATACCCCTATGCGTTTACCCGCTTTCAGTAAATCCAGTATCACATGCGAGGCGGTGTAGGTCTTCCCTGCCCCCGGCGGCCCCTGAATAAAGATCACGCTGTGATCAAGCCGTCTGATCACTGAGGCAATATCGCTGACATTAGCATTTGCAGTGAGGAGAGGCGCTCCGGACTCAATGCCTGAAACTGCGGGAAACTCACGGCGTATTAGCGCATCGATGGCGGCGTAAGGATTGACTGCTCTGGCATTAAGCGCTTGTATCAAGCTTTCAGCATAACGAAACAGTGCATTCTGGAGAACCCCTTGATCGATAGGCGTGCCAGCGCCAATGTCGATAGCTCCAGGCGTAAATTCGCGCTTTTTACCTAGCTTGAAAGTCACAACTCTTTGCTCTGGATCCACCGTGAAGTCGGATAAACCCATTAGGCTATCTACCAATACAACGTTGTCGCCTGTCTTAAGTTTGATCTCTTGTGCAGGATATTGATAGGTATAACGTAGGGACTGCTTTTCCGGCACTGGTGGACAATTTTCCAATGGCCAAGCACCTGCGACGCAATCTACTTCCTCTACACGCTCTTCAAAACTCTTTGCTTGACGATCGAATACAGCCCACCACTGTGGCTTGGTAGTACGTCGATGAAAATCTAGTAGATCTCGAACAACAGACGCATGAATTTGCAAAGCGTTTCGTACTGATATATCTTCAGGAATATGGTGGCTTAATTGGGCATATAAAGTTGCTAGTCGCTTCTCAAATGTCAGTGCTTTTTCAGATCGACCCCCGTTGAGCTCTAACGAGGCGTCATCAAGATGTTCTCCGTACCAAAGTAAGCCCGTGGGTTTCTGCTTATGGAGCCATCTCAAGAGCTCAAAGGTGGAGATGACATCTTCTTCATTGTATTTTTCAATCTCATCGAGAATCACTTGCTCTTTAGGATTACTGTCGCGCCACTTTTGATAAGCAACGATGCTCGATCCTGCCGATTTGACTTCAGAACTACGTCCAGCGAGATAAAATTTTTCAACATACTTGATGGAGTATGACCGCTCCGAAATCCGAATAGCCTCTCGCACAACCTGATATAGATCCACCAGCTTGTTTTCTCTAAGTAAGCGATCAATCTCTGTTTCTCGCGTCCCGTGTAGGCGCATCAACTTACGTAAAGCCGTTTTTTCGTAGGCCGCATAATGGTAAATACGTGCCTCTGGATGCTGATCAAGATGGCCAATAACAAAATCTACCCAAGTTTCAAAGGCTCGCTTTTCTCCTGCGCGATCGTGTCCCCAAAAGGGTTTAAAGACACCTCCATTAGATCCATCGATGTAATACAGCCCAAACAAGTATTCCAGGCCATCTTCAACATGGGGAAATCCCTCCATATCAAAAAAAAGGTCATGCGGTGAAGGCCTAGGGAGCCTGCCAAATCCTCGCGGTCCCGGCTCGGCTGTCTGCTCAGGATTAACCGTAATTAACTCGACAAACCGTTCTCCGGTTGTCTTTGCCTTATGCTGAAGTTGGGCCTGATGCCTTAGCCTTTGTAATACTGGATCAGGAATTTTGAGAATTCGAGCGCTCGGTGGCACATTAGCCAATTGTTCAACCGTACTTATGCCAACAGCATTAAGTTTATGGATATGTGTTTTTAAGATATTTGCTACTTGCGTCAGATGGTCAGTTTCATCCCACCAGTTATTACATCGATCCCGCCAATGGCACAGATCGCACTTATCACACGGAAATGGATTTGAAGATGCAGCAAACTCTGCTACCCCCTGCTCCTGAGATTTCGCCAGGAATTGTAAAAAGCGCTGCTTCAATGACTGGTAATAGTAGCGATAGTCGGAAAGCTGAAATTTTTCTTCAAAACCGTCGCCTAGAACTACGGACACGCAATCTGGCGCAATTCCTTGCACCCCTTCCAAAAGATCTGCGTAGAACGCTAGCTGAATGATAAATTTCGCTCGTGATTTTTTGGATAATTTTGTATCAATAATTTCGTAGCTATGGCGACCAAGATTTGACGGCTTGTCCACCCGCTTCAAGAAGTCTGCATATCCAATCATCGGCGCCTGGTAAAAAGCCGCTTGATAGATAAGATCTACGCCTTCTTTCATTGCCACGACAGTCGCCGCAACTCTCGCATCACGTGACTCTCCCGCTTTTGCAATGTCTATATAGCTTTTTGCGGTACTTTTAGCCTTCTCGAGATAGGCTTTTTCATGGGCAAATCCTCGATTCTGAATCAGCTCAGCTTCTTCACTATCTTTCGCCTTTTCCATAGGCTTATCCAAGTGCAGGCGATCTAATATGCTTAGGTGCTCACACTCCATGAAGTGCACAAGATCCGAGGCGGAAAAAATGACTTGCCCGTTTATTTTTTGCATTTTTTTATCTGATTTCCTATTGAGGAATCTGTTTTTTATACAAACGACGATAAAGACGGATTACATCAAAAATAAGGGCTGCAGAGATCAACGCTAACATCACAGCGTAGCTCATTCCTATTTCGAAATGCGCTCCGTCTGCAGACGAAAGAGCCATACTTATGCAAATCAGTATCGAGATCCCATAAAGTCCGGCGCAAGGTATCAAAAATAATATTTGTAGAAGCGTTCTGGAGCTGCTTAATTTTTTCATCACCCAAGCACTCCCTAACAGTGCAGTAGGAAGAATCAAAACTACGAGCGCCAATAGCAGTGCTTGGTTTGTGATGATCGGAATAGAGATACTATCGGCCTCGGGCGGATAGATTCCAGCCATCTGATTCCGTGTGAATACGTATTCGACCAGATGCCAGGTTGTAGTGATGCTGGCGATGTAGGCAATTATTCTAAGCAGCATAATTTTTTCTTTTTATTTGGCGATATTTCAATATCACTGAAGCTTTGCCAAAATCAGCTGCGCTTCCTGTTTCAAACGAGTTTTTAATTCTTCTGGGCCGAGCACTTCAACTTGACTCCCATGCCGCAATATATCGTTGATGAGCTCTCGATCATCGAAATATGGCACGTCGAGCAAGTAGCTACCATCGTCCAAAATCTCACCTTTTTGATTTTTATGCCAGTATTCACGGGCCACCCACCTCGCCTTGAATGGCGAGAATTTAAGTTTGGCGACTTTTGTCGTCCCGCCGGAAAATATTCCATAGCCAGCATCTAACTCGGTCGCGAGTACGACATCGTCCACAGATACGGCATTTTTATCAATTGGAGTCGCCTCTTCAATCGCATCGACTGAAAACGATCGTATATCGTCCCTCAGATGGCAAAACGCATCCAGGTACCAATTATCGCGGTAATAAACTAGCCTCTGCGGCGACACTTCCCTCTCAGTGACCGTAGCATCAAGCCTACCGAAGTGGCGAAGTTTCAAGCGCTTGCGAGACAGAAGCGCATGAGCAATCGCCTGAAAATGCTCGCTACTAGGCTGACGCGCTCCCATGGGCACGAGGCGAATACGGCGTCGGATGTCCTCTGTCGAGAATTGACCGAGCTCCAGGATTTTTTCAAGTCGCTCTCTAAGTGGTCTGATCTGCCGCCCTATTAGCGGTGCAGGCTCCAAATTTCCCAGCAATTCAATACCCGTTAGAAGCGCATAAATCTCAGGCTCATTGAGCCAAAGGCCTGGTAGCGGATGGATGCGCTCGTTAGCAGAAATCTCTAGCCGGTAGCCGCTTGCCTCTGAATCCCAAACGATGGGAGCACCTAACCGATCTCTCAGGTATTCCAGATCGCGCTTGAATGTCGCTTTGGAGATCTCTAGCGCCTCAAGGAAACGAGCCATAGCGACTGCCTGCCCGCTATTGAGCAAGCGCTGAATTTTATACAGGCGCTCGGTACGGCCCATGAATTCCCCCTGAAATAACCAAACCCGTCATTGTTATCAAATAGTTAGATTTGATTATCTAGGTTACCTGGCTCAGTAAATGAGCCTCGCAGAGGTCAAACTGTGATTTGTTTACTGCACGCTCAATATTGCAATTTTAAAAACGCACGCTACCTAACCATGAAAACTATCTTGATCACGCTTGCTTTACTCACCCTAGGATCGGCACATGCCCAAGCTTGGCGCGACTGCATCCCAGGCTCCATCGGCCCCGGCGGTTGTGATTCGATAGGTCCGGGCGGCGGTCAATCTATTGGCCCGGGAGGAGGACAGTCGATCGGTCCAGGCGGCGGCCAGTCGATTGGCCCAGGTGGCGGTCAATCGATCGGTCCAGGCGGTGGATTATCCATCGGCCCAGACGGCGGTCTTGCGATCGACAGAGATCGCTCGCGGGGGCTTGATCCCCGAACGATGCGTCCTTTTCCGCCTTCAGAGCGTTGGCCGCGCCGATAACAATGATAGGAAGCCATGACCGACAAATTCAAATTGCTGCAATTGCCAACCCAGCCACTGCAAAAGCACATCCCATTGGAGCTTGAGATGGCCCGTGAAATCGCACGTGAAAACGTCACCAGTGAACTATTGAAGGCCAGGTTTGAGGAGGCTGGGTACGAAACAAAACTCGAGGAAGACGGCGATCTGTATGTCTTGGGAACTTGGATCAACCTTCGCATCATCCTTTATCCAGACTATGCATCGATGATGATCAGAGGTCATTTGACATTGAATAGCGAACTCACTGATGAAGAAATACAGAGAATCTCAGCTAACGCGAACTACCGAGGATTCATGGTGCGATACGTTGCCCATCGGTGGGATGACGGTGATGTCGGACTGATTGGTAATCATGTCATTTACTACCCCTTTGGCCTAAACATGCCCAACCTTATTTTTTGCATCCGAAAATTTGTTGATACGCTCAAAGGCTTCTATGAAGAGCACAAATTAAACGAGCGGATTTTTCCCAGATCAGAATAATTTAGTCCATGTCTAAAGCAATCATATTTGATACCGAAACTACGGGGCTTGATGCCCCAGAAATCATCGAAGCCGCCTGGTTGGAACTTCGCTCCCTTTCGCCTCTTATCTTTGGCGAGTGTTTTGAACACCGATACAAGCCCAGTAAATCAATCGGCTTGGCGGCCTTGGCTATTCACCATATCCTTGACGAAGAGCTGACTGATTGTCCGCCCTCGGCTTCATTTAATTTGCCTGAAGGCGTTCAATACCTAATCGGACACAATGTCGATTTTGACTGGGCTGTTATTGGATCACCCAATGTGCGGCGGGTTTGCACACTCAATTTGGCTAGGGCCGTTTGGCCAGAACTCCAATCCCATAGCCAAAGCGCCATACTTTATTTTTTGGATAGGAAGAACGCTAAACAGCGTCTACGGAATGCTCACTCTGCAGGCGCAGACGTTCGAATTTGCGCAACGATACTCGAGCATATCTGCAAAGAACGGGACATCGATTCGATCGAAGTACTTTGGCAAAAATCGGAAGATGCGCGCACACCGACGCACATGCCCTTTGGGAAACACAAAGGCACACCAATCGCTGAGGTGCCTAGAGATTACGCAAGATGGTTACTGGACCAGCCCAATACCGACCCATTCGTACGTAGTGCATTTTTAAAATACGCAAACTAAGCTGACCTTACAATACAAACAAATGGCAGCTTTTATTCTTATCGTTTCACTCGCATTTGGGACGTCGATTCTATTACACCGACAAACCAAGAAAAACTTCAGCGTTGTGTTCCTTGTCGTATTTTTGATGCTGTTTTGTTTAACAGAAAAACGTGTACGCCGCGAGGAAGAAAAATTCGTCCAAGTACATAGCTTCTCACTGGATGATTAGCACTCTACTTTTTTAATTGTAAGTAGGCCCACCGCTGACGAAATTCTCGAACTTTGTAAATTGCCCAATAAACGTCAAACGACAATGCCCAATTGGTCCATTCCTCTGCTTACCAACAATGATTTCTGCTGTTCCTATATCTGCTGAGTCCGGGTTGTAGACCTCATCGCGATAGATAAAGAGAATCAAGTCCGCATCTTGCTCAATAGCACCCGATTCACGCAGGTCCGACATGATGGGACGCTTGTTTGGTCGTTGTTCAAGAGAGCGATTCAACTGCGATAACGCAATCACAGGGCAATTGAGCTCTTTCGCCAATCCTTTAAGATTTCTAGAGATCTCGGAGATCTCGGTCGCTCTATTTTCGCCATGCGAGTTCGATGACATCAACTGTAAGTAGTCGACAATAATCAATCCTAACTTGCCACATTGACGTGCCTGCCTTCGGGCTCTTGCCCTTAACTCTACTGGAGTCAATGCCGGTGTCTCATCGATGTAGATTTGTGTTTCGTTGAGTTTTTGAATGGCATGGGTAAGACGTGGCCAATCCTCATCATTGAGACGTCCGGTCCGAAGTCGATTTTGATCCAACCGCCCCACTGAGCCCAGCATACGCATGGCTAATTGCGATCCCCCCATTTCCATGGAGAATACCAACACAGGCAAACCCGTATCCATCGCAACATGCTCGCCAATATTGATTGAGAAAGCGGTCTTTCCCATGGATGGGCGGCCGGCAACAATGATCAGATCGCCCTCCTGCAAACCAGAAGTCATTTTGTCCAAGTCTGCGAAACCAGTAGGAACCCCCGTGACCTCGTTGTCACCCTCCCTGCTGTAGAGCTCATCGATACGCTCAACGACCCCAGTCATTAAGGATTGGATGTCTGCAAACCCCTTTGTGCCTCGTGACCCCTCTTCGGCAATGGAAAATATCTTTGCCTCAGCTTCGTCCAACAATTCGTTTATTGGCTTACCCTTGGTATTGAATGCGGAGCTGGAAATTTCGTCAGCGATGCCGATCAGCTTTCTTAGAATCCCTCGATCGCGCACCAATTCGGCATAGCGCCTAATATTGGCAGCGGAAGGTACATTCTGGGCAAGCGAATTCAAATAGCCAACTCCACCAATATCCGCGGCTTTATGGACAGACTGGAGCGACTCAAATACCGTAATGACATCCGCTGGTTTACCTGCAGACACTAATTGACCGATGTGCCGAAAGATCAGTCGATGATCTTCTCGATAGATATCGGACTCTTTCAAGATATCGACAATCCTGTCCCATGCTGCGTTGTCTAACAACAAGCCACCCAATACAGACTGTTCAGCTTCAAGGGAGTGCGGTGGAAGTTTTAATGACTCAAATTCAGGATCACGGCTTGCAGACATATTTATCTTCTTTATTATTTATTGTTTTGATTGCACATAGATTTAATGAAATCTAGGGAAATGATCGTCTCTGCCCTCAGTAAATATGTGCACTGAATTACCTCGCGGCGTTGAATCAATTTCTTGCCATGTAAAACTTGGCGCGACATAAATTTCTGGCTGAGTGCACTTGAAACGATACTGACGAGCCACCACCGCATATAGGTTGGTCAGTGTATTTAGGCCCCGCCGATCGACATCCCAATAAAGCACGTCGAGCGTGGATTCTTGTAACGGACTCAGCCATAGTTCCAAAATTCTTCGCATCTCCATCTCGGGCGGCCGGCCCTGCACAAATCCGAAGTGAGTGAAATGCAAAGACCTGACCTGTAGATGATTAACTGCTGCAATCAGATCTGTTAGCAGGTGATCCACATCCGGTAGCCAGCCACCATCCCCTCGCGTCTTTGGGACAAGCAGTAAATTGGGGGTCAAGGTATTGAGGACTGCAACTTCACGGCGCTGATTGCATTCAGCAGCGGCGGCCTCTAGGACATCACGCTGCCAACTGAAGGTCCTTGCAATCGCTGTTAGTGGGGTAAATCCCCGAGCATTAGCTGTTGCGGAAATAGCATCTACCCCACGGATTGCAGGAAATCCCAGCTGGTGTCCCATGCAGATTTCATCGAACGTGTGATCTCGCACGCAGAAAATCAGCCTCATCGCGCCCCCTGTCGTCAAAAGGAGATTATTTCGCTATGGCTAGCTCAGATATTGAGCCTGTAGGTGGCTCAAAATAATAGCTATCGAAAATTATTTGGCTGTTAACGGCTAATGGGATAAATAGACTCATGAGAAATGCAATGCCAATTGCGCACGAATACCGGGACGACCGTATGTATGTGATGCGAATATCATCAAACTTTAAGAAATCGAATGATGGGGTGATTAGTGCGGCAATAAGCCAGGATAGACTCCGAGATCTCGAAGGCGCAGTCTTACTAATCACCTACCGTAATACACATAGTCTTCCTGCTGTACGCACCGATGAATTCGAAACAATGGACGACGCGCTTAGCTACATCACGCGTATTGAGCCAACTTGTCCAAGGCTGAGTCTGGGAGGCAAAGCAGTGTTACCAACACCTTCTTGGGAATCTCATCTGGAATGGCTTCACTCGGAAGGATTGCAATCAGTAACGCAGGCAGATTGCCCATTGCCTCAGTGGGTAAAAGATGCTTCCTAGATTAATTAAAATAAATTAACAACAGAATAAATTAAAGGTCCCCATGCTAACGGAACGAATTGCACATGCACTAGCTCTCGCTATCGAGGCACATGATGGTCAAAAAAGAAAAGGTACAGAGATACCCTACATTGCACACCCGATGGGCGTTGCCTCGATTGCTTTAGATCATGGTGCAGATGAAGATCAGGCGATGGCAGCGTTACTTCACGACGCCGTCGAAGATGGGGGGCAGCATTACGCGAAAATTATTCGTGATCAGTTCGGCGATAGGGTCGCAGACATTGTCGATGGTTGTACCGACGGTGTACCAGACACTAACGGCATAAAGGAAGCATGGCTTCCCCGCAAAGAACGATACATTGCACACCTGAAGACTTCGTCGGACGATGTTCTTTTAGTCAGCGGTTCCGACAAACTTCATAATGCTAGAGCTATCGTAGAAGATATTCTCAACATAGGCCCTTCTGTTTTCGATCGATTCACTGCGACCCAAGCGCAAACAATTTGGTATTACGAGAGCTTAGCGGAAATTTTTTCAAAACGAGGAACGCCGATTGCTAAATCGCTTGCCGATACCGTTAGAAGAATAAAGCAACTTGCAGAAGAAACTGCAAGGTAATCAAAAATCTAAGAACACAGTATCTGCAATAGGAACACCAACAGATGACAATTACCAGAGGAGTGCGCATTATGGCTGCGCCATGTTGTGGCGCTAGATTTTCCGCACCTCGCTATTTATCAATGAATTTTTCAGCATATGCATTTTGGACTGACGGTTGGAGAGAGCATTCTCTAATGCCAAATGGCGAAGGCTTGCGTCAATGCAGCTGCGGAAAATTTACTCTTTTTAAAGATTTGGTCGAAATTGACTCTGCCGAGGGTAGCGATCTTCCTTTTATAAAAAGAGTGTCCCCTGAACTACTGCCAGTATGCATAGACAATTCTGAAAACGAAGAGCTTGAAGTTGCAGCAAGACTTGAATACTGGCGCGAATTAAACCATGCGTACAGAGAACGCTATCGCATTCACCGTGATGCCGAAGAAGCCGACAATAAAGCTGAATGGGAAGCACAAAACCCAGATCGCAGAACATGGTGGGATAAATTGCGAGGCCGTAAAGCATCCACCTACGTGAGGACGGAAGTATCGCGATTTACTGTTCCGGAATTTGAACCGTCCCATGAGCAACTGCAGAATATGGACCGACTGTGCGAAATATTACTTGATTGGTACAATAATTCACGTTCTTGGTACAACATAAATCTTGCTGAGTTATATAGAGAACAACAGCGATTTACTGAAGCAGAAAAAATGATCTCGACAGTTAACAATCAAGATACTGGTGTCACGAGCAAATTGATTTCGAAGTTGATTCAAGAGAAGCAACCAGCATTGATTCGTTATCGAATGTAATTAGGAGAAAAATAATTATGCTATCTATGATTCCCAACGATTTTGATGTTGAACTCATCTTTGAAGACGAGAGCACATCTGTGTTCGCAGCCGAACGACAAGATGTCTTTCATTTTGTTCACGCAAGTATCAAGAATAAAAATTCAAATTTTCAGCAGATTGATATTAGTCAGTTCCACGTGCCACGCTTTGAAATAGCCCGCGCACTTACTTTTTCTGCAGAAAATCCAATCCCTGAGCTTCTTACGCAGCATGAAATACACTCCGAGGGAGATGAGATTCATATCTCTTTTAATGATCGTTCTTACTGCCTTCCAAAGAATTTAGTTGAAATAATACGTAAAGATTTATTTTTACTAAAAAATTCTTTAACGTCCGTGCGTTTCGAAGATGAGGGTTTTGCAGTATTAGAAGCAAAGACCTCGGCTGGCTTTCCACTTATCACCGAGCAGCGAAGCTTAGCTGAAGCCATTGCATTCGAACGAAAGTCGCGGGGCTTTTTAGATCCAAGTAATTTTTCTGTTTACTCAGCGTATTGCACTTGGCGTGATTTTCTTCGAGATGATCCAACGAAGAAAAATAGTATCGCGAGAGGCATGGCAAAAGAAATGGCATCTTGGGATCCCAATTCGTTTGGAGACGATTCTTATTGGGATTCAGTCTTTGATATCCAAGAACGCTTATGGGGCGACCGATATTGGGGTCCTGGCCTAGAGACAAGCGAGGAATTGTTGTTTAACAGTTTTCTCAAAGCTTTTAGCAATTTATCTTCGATTCAATTCACTCAATTCGTTTTGATGAATGGCATGCACCAAGGCGGACCTTTCCACGCGCTCGCCACATTGTTCGGATGGTTAGACTTTGATAGCTACAATTCTTGGCGGACTCGTGGTTACCAACCGGACTCCGTCGACGAACAAGAGATCCGAACGCAAAGTGCTTTTATAAGACTATTGGGTATCAGTGACTAGATAACTATTTGAATCACTGTTTTTAAAAAAATAGTCTGTAATCATTGAAGTTATCTCTCTTATAAATACAAAAATGAACGCAAATGTTAAAAAGCCATCGGTTGATCAAGTAAAAGATGGTCTTTTGAAAAGATATAGTGAAGATTATTTTAGATTTGAAGACATTCAATATGGCCTAAAAATTATAAAGCTCGATATTCAGTCTTTAACTTTAAACGTTGAATATAGCTTTATTTCAGATCCTGCCGTTCATGACGAAAGACACCATGAGCTTTTTGCATACGATGAAAATTTTGGAGTTGGATTTTTTCCTGATAGCTTAAATCTAATAACGATCAGGGAAACATTTACGTGGTCAAATTTGAACAGTATTGAACAATTTTGTATTGATGAATGCGAGGCATGGGATGAGCATTTGTTAGATATAACTAACTTGCCCTGGGATGATCCAGATTTTCCAACGGACGTATTTGAGTGGGCTATCGAACAGTGCGGCGTAGCAGACCCAGGCGCAATCGGTTATACGCTCATACACAAATACGATGCCATAAATAAATTTCCTGAATTTATTCCCAAACGATTGATTCCACACTTCAAAAAATGGGTGGATGAGATGCGCGATTAGGCAAATTAAATTTAACTGGAAAAATATTGAATCTTACGGGAATTCAAGAGAGACTTATTGAGTCAGATGAATTTTTGGTACCAAAAAAATTAGTTTACTCCCTCTAATTTAAAAGATCTAATTATGAGCGCAAAGTGTCCACCGGAATTATTTAAAGAATTCGAAGCTGGCTGCGGCAGTTTTGTAAAGCCTGACAAGGATGGTTTGAGTTATATCTATGAAGTTTTTTTCAGTCATTTTGAACATGCCGAAGCAATTGAATTCAGCTACCCCAGACTACCTGAAGCCACATTTACAGACTGGAAAAAATTTGAATGCTGGTGTGACGATATAAAGCAAGGATTAATTAATAACATATCACCATATGATGATGGAGATGATTCAGAATTTTTAACTAGTTTTTTTACGCCAAAAAAGTATTTCAAGAATAAAAAAAATTTAAAATCAATAATTATTGATACCATATGCGACGATACTGAAAGCGTGGTTTATGTGGAGATTACCTGTGAAGAGAAAAGTTTATTTCTAATTTATCTCGACTCTGATGCATGGGTGTTAGGACACGGATCAAGTGTACTCGTATTAAAATCGCTGGAAGAACTTAATGTTAAAAATGGTTTTTTCCCTTTAAAAAAATAATCCTAGCAAATGTACGAGACTTACCAATTAAGAATTAAGTTAACTGACTTCTTTGACGTTGACCATCAAAGACTATGGATTAATTTTCAAGATAGTGGTTGGATAAAAAAATTACAAATTTTACGAAAAGCAAATCAGGCTAGCAAGATTGCGAGCTCATGAGGCGTTATGACAAATGCCCCCGACGCCTGAGCACTTGTCGCAATGCCCATATCGGCGGTTGCTACTGAGCGGACTAGCCCACCACCTGATATTTCCATATGTGAGAGGTATGCGAGTATTTGTTGGTCTGCGCGGTTAGCGCCCCTACCGCCAGAGAAGTGAATACGAAAGTTTTCAGCGATGGTCCGATCTTCCGGATCATTACTGTCAAACCACAATTCAACATTCAAGCTTGGATATCGTTTCGAAAGCCCCAACAAGGCTTTCTCAAGTACTTTACGCGCTTTCGCTCCTGGCTGTCCATACTCAAACTCCGTTCGGAAAAGTGTAGGCACCTTCCAAAGCACGTTGTGGCCGTCAACAACCAATACACACTGGTCACCCTGGCTTAAACTTGCCTGCAGCGCGTAAAGCGGCAGGTCGACCAAATCCTCTCTGCCCACCGACCACCCGCGTCCTACTCCGACGCGCGCGTATGCGATTGATGTGGCCTGACCCAATAGATAATATGCTTGGTCAAGCTCTTCATCATTAAGCAGGCCAAGCGGCTCACTTGCTATCAATCGCTGACGCAAAGCGGACAACTTTTCCAACGAGTCGGCTTGTACAATAGCAGCCTCAATACTCAAAAGATTATTGCTTGCTCTGACAGGCTCGCTTGGATTTATTCCTAGCGCCTCATTAATCTTAGAAATACGCCCTTCCAGTGCCTTGATTCCATCGGCCAGCTCCGGCAGAGGCCGAAAGGAGTCACGCTGTGCCTCGCGGAGAGACTCTAATAGCGATACACAGCGGGCGCCTTCAGCTTGGAGCGCACTTCGTAGACCGTACCGCCTATCTGATTCCCTCTGACGGACTAGCAACGTTTCAGCTACACGGATTTGCTCTGATTCTAAAGTGCCTTCCACAACGTTTGTAGTAAGGCCTTTTTGATACGCAAAAACTCCCAGTGAATGTGATGCCTGCTCTATTGCCTCAGCCGGCTCGAGCCAAGGAAATAGCTTGCTATCCAAGCGTTTGCCGATCGCATCGTCAACTTTGGCGTCAAATTGAGTCCTTAGCTCGTTAAGCTCCTTCAATGTGGATGCCAGTTGGTTCCTTGTCTCTGCGAGGCTGATTAACGTGGAAGTTGCCTCGGTAGTAGATGCATTCAGTCGAGAGTTAAGAACACTATTTTCTTTATTCAAACGGTTCGCCTCTTGCCTTTTTTTACGAAGAACGGTCACCAACTCGGCCTCTCGACGAGGTCGTGGCGCTCTTGGTAATGCTTTTGCAACACCGGTGGCATTCGAGCCAGTAGCTTGAGCTGTTTCAGATGTAGTACCTAACGCAATGTGGTCTTGGTACTGCAAAAGCAGTTGTATGTGAGTGAGAAAAGGACGGACTGCTGAAACAATACTAACGGCAGCTTCTTCTTTAGTTTGAGTGGGCTCCGCTCCTTCGCGCTTAGCAATCAGTAATAGTCCTATAGCTCGAACAGGCTGGCGATCATCTAACAGTAGCGCGGCAACTGTCTCTTCATAACCAAAAAAATCAGCTATAGGTTCTGCTATTTCCTGAAGCGCTCTTTCTGAAAAAACAATCAGTAACGATGTTGCAAGACCATTGTTGCGCAATTGGTCTCGAATATCGATGGGTAATTCGTTCGAAGTATTTAAGATTGACTTTAGTCGGTCTCGAATAATCGCCGCTTTGAATGAATCCGGACGAAAGCCTTGCATTAGCGATGGACGACCAACCGCTAGCAGACGAAGGCTATCCGGCTGCAAATGTTGAATTTGAGTCAGCCAGGCAGTTATCACATTCTCTGGAATTTCTACACCATCGATTTTCATAGGGCTCCTATTTTTTGTAGGTTTGGAGCTTGTGCAATCTCATTTATTTCTTTGAAAGCTCTGATCGTTACTTATTCTGCATCACGCGTTAGTTGCGCAAATTTTTCTTTCATTGTCGAATTTCCACGTGTTAGTTTCTTGATTGTAACTTCCTGAGCCTTATCATTAGCCAAACGAAGATTTCGGTCGGTTCCTAGAAGGGCATCCTTTGTTTTTTGAAGATGATCGATAGATTTATCTATTTCAGCGATTGCTGTTTGAAAATGTTTCGACGCGAGTTCGTAGTTACGGCCAAATGCAGTTTTAAATGCGTCAAGTTCAGATTCAAATTTTGTTACGTCAATGCTCTGAGCTTTGATCAACGCAAGCTCAGCCTTGTACTTAAGTGCATTAAGTGCTGCGTTTCGAAGTAACGTAATGATGGGAATGAAAAACTGAGGACGAATAACATACATCTTTGGATATCGATGAAAAACGTCGACTATTCCTGCGTTATAAAGCTCGCTATCCGACTCTAGTAGTGAAACAAGGACTGCATACTCACAGCCTTTTTCATTTCGATCTTTATCTAATTCTTTCAAAAAGTCTTCATTTTTATTTTTGTTGGATGTTCGATCATCTTCATTTTTCATCTCAAACATTATTGAAACTATTTCTGTTCCTGATTCATCAAGATCTTTGAAGATATAGTCACCTTTGCTGCCTGTCTTTGCATCATTATCTTTTTCAAAATACGCGTTCGGAAATGCTGTAGATCGAATTAAATTGAACTGCGTTTCGCAGTGTTGCTCAAGCGTCTCACCAATCATTTTGGTTGATAGGCGAGCCTTCATCTCTTGCATACGCTTGATTTCCTCGTCGCGATCCCTGAGTTGAAGTTCGTATGTCTTTTTTAATGCTTCTTCTGACAGTTGGCTTTTCAATTCTTGCTGGGAGTATTGAAGCTTGAGATCATCTCGCTCCTTTTCGATTGCACGAACAGCCTCAGACAGCGCATGCTGCTTTGATTTATCAGCTTGATCAAGACTCGCGTTAAGCCGAGTAATGATTTGATGTTTCTCAGAAGAGATTTTTAGCTCTGCTAATTCGATTGCTGTTTTCTTTTCGTTTTCGAATAATTGCTGTCTGTCCCGAAGCTCTGCTTCGAATTCTCGATCACGGATCTGATTGACGATATCCGCATAGCCGGCCTCGTCGAGTTTGAAGGACTTTTCACAACTTGGACAAGTGATATCGTTCATTTTTAACCTTGAATTTTTTTATAATTTGATTTTTTTCAGCGCTGCTAATGTCATTTTTGATTAAGTTGTTATCTTTCTCAATGCCGACCGTTCATAAATTACATATCACTTCCCGAACGCCGTCCTTGTTGGGTTTTACGCCTTAAAAAAGCCGCCTTGTCGAGTTCGCCGCGCTGACTAAAACTTATACCCTCGTCCAACTCCGTCAACCGCGAAGATAGGCTGTGAGATGCATACATCAGTTCTTTTTCAAGCCGCGCTTGATCGCGCGCCTCTAATAATCGACGCAATACGACTACTGTTTCTGATAGCCAGGGGTTATCGTTTGCTTTTGCCTCAAGCTGGTCTAGTAATTGAGAAAGCCGCGTCCATTGACGCATACCAGCAGCGCGATAGGCTTGCCGCTTTATTTCTGCTGCTTCGATCTCTATAAAACGACGACCGACGAATTTATCCTCGGAATGATCATTAAATTCCTGGAGGCTGACTACCGGAAGATTTGGCAATGAGGCGCGGACCACGTGAACATCGCCATCAGCATTCTTTGCTCTTATCGAGATTTGCAATGCACTATTGTTAGATGAATCTGATTGTGCTGTGATCGCTTCTGGCATGGGGATCGATAGCGCTATCCATGCTTCTGATTGGTTTGCAAGGGATGGCAATCGCCATTGTCCAGGCTCAATGGCTGCGTAAGGATTGTGTACAGTCCAATGTCCGAACTCGCCGTGTATTTGTAACGACATTTCGTGCCAGACTAAATTCTTTAGCAGTCCGACTTCTGCCTCAAGTGGTTCAATGAGATCTTCGGCACGGTCACCGTACATCGCAGCCCCTTGCCCAGCGATAGCTACTTCTGTCATCAAGAACTCATTAAAATCGAGTCCGATCCCGACAG
>JBEIGW010000001.1:0-37312 GCA_040381655.1 Deltaproteobacteria bacterium | reverse complement strand
CGTATTTTGGGTGGTACTTGTGATAATTTCTTTTGTCCCGGCAAGATCTCGGAAAATTTGGAGTGTCTGGCGGAGACGATCTAGTCCCCACGGATCTTTTTGAGCGCTGCTCGAGGATGTCTCAGGGAAATCGACTGGAACGATATTGACATTCACAGGACTAACGAACCGGCTCTTAGCTCTAATAAGGTTCATGATTTTTGAACGAGTGTCTTCGGGGACTTTGTCGTCCACACTCAGGTCAATATCAACATTTTGGACTCTCAAAATACCCCGACCGCCCCGCTCGCGAACCAACTCCCGTTCAGCAACACCCCTGACCTCATCCGGGGATGCTAACTTCCCGTCAACTGTGACACTAGCTAAAACGCATTCGCCAGGGCAATAAGCATCGATAATTTGCTGAACTGAACCCTGTATTCGTTGTTGCAGTTCTTGCTTCAGCCTATCCTCAACCTCAGCAGAAACACCAATCTGCGGGAATGCCACGTTACTCCATCGAACCGATGGCACAGCGCCAAGACCACGTAAAGCATTGACGATCAATTTGCCGAGGCGATCTTGATCAGCGCCTCCAACCCGGTCGTCCACCTGAATATCGACGACCATCCGGCTTATTTTGACCCCGACATCAGTTGGATTTGTCACGTTTTCAAAACCCAAGTCTTCTGATTCACCGGAAATCTGAGCCGCATCTGCATCGATGTCTATAAGTTCACAAGCTTCTGCGCAAAACTTCTGCAAAACGCTTTGCACTTTCATTCGGGCCTCGGCCACAATATCACGCTCAAATCGAGTCACATCTGCGCCATGACCACGGCCAGCGTAAAAGCAGGCACCGACTGTCATATACATGATGAAATTTTTGAATCCAGACGTCACAGCGACTCCCCGCATTTTCAGACAAGAAGGAGATCGGTGACATGTAAAAATACTTAACGGGGCAAAAATTGCCCCGTCACGATTGTTCAAGTCTAACTATATAAAACTTACCGGTTACTTGAGCTGGGATTCCACTTCCTTGGAAAGAGCTTCGACTGTGTGCGCTCCAAGGTAGCGACGACCGTTTATGACAAGATAGGGCGTTCCACTAACGCCGATCCGAACACCCTCAGCAAAGGCCTTATCGACCATAGCTTTGCCTTTTGCCAAATCCATACATGCTTTAAACTTCGCCTCATCAAGTTTCACATCTTTTGCCAACTTTAGTGGCGAATCCTTGTCCAGCTTGTCCTGTGATTCAAATGCTTTGTAGTGGAAATCCCAAAACTTCCCTTGCTCGTCCGCACAATGCGATGCTTCCGCCACCGCTCGGCTAACTCCTGAGTGGTTAATGGGATAATCCAAATAAACCAACCGTACTTTGTTTCGGAATTTATCAGTTAATTTCTTCAGGCTCTCAGAAGCGATCTTACAATGGGGACATTGATAGTCTGCAAATTCCACAATAGTGACTTTTGCATCGTCTTTACCTTTTCGAGGAAAACCTTCGGTCTGAATCTGAAATACCGGAGCTTCTGGTTTTGACATGCTCATCGCAAATTTTTGATCGCGTCTGATTTTTGATACGATCTCGTCTTTCTTTTTCCGCATCTCCTCTTGTTTTACCGCTTTAACGATTTCTCCCTTCACATCTTCGAATTTAAAATTAGGAGGAATACGATTCTTGTTGGCCTCAAAAAATGCCTTCAACGCTTTGTCAGAAGGCTCCTTCACGGCCAGAATTTTATCTTCGACTTCATCCGGATTTTTGTTTTGTTTCTTCGCCATCTCAGCCACATGATTTTCGAATAGAATATTATCCAGCAGGCTGTTCATGTGCTCATAGTACTGTGTCTTCAATTCAAAAATTTGCTGCTGCTGAGCAGGAGTCAGATCCTTGTCCGAGGTCGATTTACCATTTAGCGTGAAGAGATCCTCTGCGAAAGCAGTTGCTGACAGTAGCGCTACGCCCAACGTGAATATTCTGATTGCATTCAATTTTAAACCCTCCAAATTACTAGTAGAAAGCTACCTCGATAGAGCACTAAAGTGCAACGATAGATTGCTAATTTTAAATTTGATCCGAGATTTTAAGGGAGAAACAACTGCCTACAAGCTCTGGCTATCGCCCGGCATAGTACTGACTGCTGTGTTTTTCTCAGGCACAACAAGCGAGGCACCTTTGTTGAGGCCTGCAATATCCTCATTTGAAAATTGGACGGGACGCATCAAGAAATTATCAAAAAGCTCACGAACTATCTTCCAAGAGCCGTCCTGTTCTTTTTTTAGGTAGATCATCTTTCGACCATCCGACTTAAATCGGTTATCACCCGAAAAAAACTGGTTCATCATTACAATCGAATACTTAGCATGCGTGACAACTCGCATATCTAGCATTTTTACGACCATATTCTTGTAAGACTTAAATACGGCACGTTTGTATACTTCGTACTGATCAACATCCTTGCCCTGGCTATCAAAATCCTTCGAGTAATAGCTAATGTACCGTTCAATATCGCGATTTTGCCAGGCGTCAACCCAGCCTTTAGCCACCTCGAAAACGCCCTGAACATCTTCAGAGCGATTCACCTCGGACGAATCCCGCGCAATAACAACTACACCCTGCTTTGGCTGCAGCCATCGGGTTAGACTTGTTATCTCGGAATTTTGAAAGGCAACACACCCCTCGGTAACCCTTGCATCTTCGATCCTGCGATCACCCACACCGTGTAACCAAATGCCATAGCCCGTTTTTCCAATAGCCTGATCCATCGGGTTGGGAAAGTTTAAAGGGATCGCGAGTGGACCATACTTTTGGGGCGCCAACTGGGATGATGGAATTGTACCGGTGGTGAAGTAAATGCCTTCTGGGGTTTTGTTGTCGCCCTGTCGTTCTTTATCCCCGTCAACTTTACCCGTCGCAATTTTAAATGATCGCAACATTTTAGAAGGCTGCCCATTCTCGGGAAGGGTTTTGAGTTCGGCCTGGCTTCTTGACTTATCAACCGTCAAAAAAATCATCTGCTGATCAGGCCCTGAATCGAGATTGGTTGACACAGCCCAAGCCGAAGCCGGCAGGAAAGCGACCCATAGAAACATTACTTTTGGAAGCTTATACGACACGAAACCCCGCCCTGATAAAAAGCGTGACTTGTAAAGATGTTATAATGCCATAGTATGTCTGATTTCATGCTTAATCACAAGACCCAAGGGGGCTGGTAGACGCGCCTCAAAACCCAGACCTAGTCTCTAAATGGCTCTAATGCTTCGATAATTTGCCTGAAATCATCTGGCAAGCTCGCCTCAAACTGAAGCCACTTTCCTGAAGCGGGGTGACTAAATCCTAGAACCCAGGCATGCAACATCTGACGCTTGACGCCCAAAATAGTGGCTTCCAAATCTTCAGGGAAAAGACTCCGCCCCAAGCAAATCGGACGAACACCGTAGACAGGGTCACCCAAAACCGGAGCCCCAAGATCGCGCGCATGTAACCTTATCTGATGTGTCCGGCCGGTAGACAACTTCAGGCTAACCATCGAAAGGACACCTCGATATTGAATCTCACTTTTAAATAATGTTCTGGCAAATCGGTAACCAGACAGATCAACGCCGCCCTCACGTGACTTTTTATGCTCATACTCGGCAACGTCCATCGAAGCAAAGCGAGTGCGTTCTTTAGGATCACGGTAAAGATAGCTGTCGCGCACCCACTCACCGGCAGGAAACGGGCCATTTAGAAGTGCGACATACTGACGAAAATTGGTTTTATCATGAAACTGTTTTGACAAATCAGCATGAGCCGCATCGGTTTTAGCGACAACCATGACTCCTGTTGTCTCTTTATCCAACCGATGAACAATGCCGGGCCTCTGAAGACTTAAGTCCTGGTCATCGTCAACCACCGAGCTATTTCCCAATAACTTGGCGTGATGGAGTAAGCCGTGAACGAGCGTTGCTCCTTTTTCGCCTGCACCGGGATGAACAGCGATACCTGCAGGCTTGTTTAGTACAATGACATGTTCATCTTCAAAAAGTATCTCAAGATCCATCGGAACGGGCTGAAGATGGCTGAGTGCTTTGGGCCGCTCCGAAAACTCGATGTGATCACCTGATTTGACCTGCTGCTTAGTAATACCAACAGTGCCGTTGACCCGAACCAGACCTGCGTCGATCATTTCCTGAACCTTCGATCTGGACATATCGGGTAAGACGCGGCTCAAATAAACATCCAAACGAACACGCCCCTCATCGAGGGGCGCGACCGTTATTTCACGAGTGCTCGGGTCGGTCGACATAAACTCATTTCTGGCCAGCTTGATAGGCCTCAAGACGCGCGATGTATGCCGTAACAATTTTTTCGGCATTTGGCACGCTCAAATAGCGCAAATAACTCCTCATAAAACCCTTGACGTAAACGACTTTAGGTAACCTATCAAATTGGTTAGCTTCCATATCCCGAATATATTCCAGCGATATCTTGGTGCGTTCCTGCATTTCACCGTGACCAACACCTGCGGCCTGCCTAAGGGCCACCAGTATGGACCCGTCACCCACATCACCATCCTCAATGATCGTTAACATCCTGGTTTGCAACGTATTATCTGCAGACCCTGGAGCGTGAATGCGGGTAACTCTCAAGACACTCCTATTGGTTTGAACAATCTCCGCGCCAGCAAAGGCCGTAGGTGCCTCGCGAGCTTCCCCAGCAGGTTGTACCGCTGGCGTTTTATCTGAACCTTCCAACCTCGTGTGAAGGAGTGTGCGATCATAGGCGGCCCGTCGCGCATCGTCATTGAGAGCCTCAAAGGCCACCTCGAGCTCCTGCAAATGTCGGCTCAAATCATTCGCACCGACAACGCCGTAGAGCCCATCGCCGCCGTTCGCGTAGAGATTTTTCAATCTTAAGTAGGACTCTCGAATAGTAAATTTAGATGCTGCACGATCAACATTCAAAATATCGTAATAGGTCGGAACGGCAAAGTTCGCGCCGAGACCTGGGATTGTGGGGGTGCTGCTGAGAGATTCAAGGTTCATGATGATGATCCTCCGTGTTTATGAAAGTACAAAATGTTTACTGCGAAATACCAAGAGTTTCGTCAGCCCCTAGTGGCGGCCTGTGAGACTCGTCGGCGTTGGTTATAACGACGCCACAATGCTTTAACAGCGAATTTGCAGCCTCTGCCAGTCTTCGAGCAATAATTGACTGTGGGAAATCTTGAAGCAGTAGGCGCTTGTTACGCAAGCTCCTCCATGCAGCCTCATCATAATTTAGGTAGCCAAGACATGTGGCGTTAAAACCAAAATAGCGTTGGGCGGCAATTTCCATGGCCTTACCCATGTCTATGTCCGCTTGGGACCTAGTTTGATTCACAAGAAGACCCAAAAGACGTCCCGATAAAGCGGTTGCCATTGGACCAATCAAAGCAGGATTCTGTTGATACAACCCCCGAAGCTTATCCGTATAACTGCGCCCTGGGCTGCCTGGTAGATCCTGATTCAGAGCGCTGATGACTCCAGCACCTTCATCTGGTTTCCCCAATCGCTGGGATGCATGATCCATCAGCCGCATCAGTGCAGTCCGCATGAATAAATAAGCATTTTCAACCGAGGTGGGTTCAGGAAGTGCTGTTACAATCCCGGCGTGAGCGCAACAGAAAAGATCAATGGTGTGACGGCTAGCGCCGGCACCCAAATCCAAGAGCACCACATGATATCCATTTGAACTCAAACCAAGTATGCCATCCCATAGGCAGGATAAACCAACGCCTGACAGCATGTCTGCGACCGCCCAAGCATCGTCACGCTGACTCGACGCAATACTAAGACCTTCAACAGGTGACGGAGTTAGCACGCCGGCTAAATCAGTCTTGCCTTGAACTAGCCAGTCTCCAAGACTCGTCGCTACGCCACCCATTCCAAAGTAGGTATGTAGGTTGGCGCCACCGCAATCCAAATCTAAAGCAGCCACTTTAAACCCCTGCCTCGCGAGGTAAGCCGCAAGGTTGGCGGAAATGAGACTCTTACCCACACCGCCTTTACCACCACCAATAGCCAGTATTAGCGGATATGACTGCATTGGCGCACTACATTGAATGGGTAACCCCAGAAGCCAGCCCTTGTGCCGCTGCAACATTTGCGCAGAGGGCAAATCTACCGACTTTCCAAGTCCGATTCTGTGTTCAAACACGCTGCCCCCAATTGGTAGAGTCGCTCTTACACCACAAAAACCAAGCTAGGCGCAGAGTCCAACTCTGCTGTACCGCGCAAGCCCTGACCTCGAAAGAATCATGACCCGCCCTGCTTCGCTCTACTCAAGAAATTATTTTGGGAATCATACCACTATCAAGACCCAGGTTACAGCTAATTAATCGGCAGCAACGCATTTATCACCACAACCAACAGCATCAACAGGTATATGCCCGCACCCCTTACAACAAGCCAAAACAAAGTACTTTTACGCAATGCAGCCCATGCAACGAGCGCTCCGTGGGCTATAAACGTCGGTATCATCATCAAATCAAGGCGTGCCATCCTCTTCAAGGTCCCGGGATCACTCATGACCCATCGCTGTTCCTCGGGGAGTAAGGCCGCAACTTTAGGCATCATCTGTACCATCAAAGGCTCCCCCCTTAATTGAAACCATCCCAGCAACGCTGCCAAGACACCCGCCAAAACGACAGGTTGAAATTTAAAAAGCCGCGGATCTTTCATCTGGATACTGATAAAACCCATCACAAAAATGAGACCAAGCGAAAGCCACGTAATATTATCAATCTCACCAAATTGGTACCAACTCCAAACCGCCTCCGCACAGGCGACGATCATGGCCGCGATAATCGCTGCCCGCATGCCTGCAACAATGTCCACTACTGCGAAAACGATCAGCGGCAACAATCCCATTAGGGCGACACTCATGCTCAGACTCCTTTAAAAATGCCACCAAAATCTTGACACGTTTCCCTAGAGATTGAAACGTCCTAAAATCTAATGATGAATTGAATGAAGGTTGGAGTTCTAGCCATGACTGATGAATCCGCGAAAACATCCGAGAGAGCACAAAAATCCGAGTATGATCTGGTGGTCATCGGCTCAGGTCCAGCTGGCGTGCAAGCGGCCGTGCAAGCGGCTAAACTGAAAAAAAGCGTCTGCGTCATAGAAAAAACTCCAAACTCTCTCGGAGGCGCCTGGATCCATACCGGCACCCTTCCATCCAAAACAATACGTGAAAGCCTCGAGACGATACATTCCATAAAACATCACGCTGGACCAGGCTGGGTCGAACGGGTGATAGACGCTGTGGGGACCACAAAACTCTACCAACGCGCAGAGAAAGTCTCGCAAGAGGAGGAGTCTCTGGTCCGACGCTACCTTAAAAAAAACAATATAGAAGTCTGCTCGGGTTTCGCAAGTTTTGAGGATCCCCATACAGTCAAAGTCAAACCATCTGAATCTGCTCCGTACACAATTAAGAGCAAGTTTTTTGTCATCGCCACCGGATCTCGACCGCGAAGACCCTCTAACATACCCTTTGATGGCTGGCGTGTCGTGGACAGTAACGAAATCCTCCAACTGGAATCGGTCCCTAGACACATGCTGATTTACGGAGCTGGAGTCATCGGATGCGAATACGCCTGCATTTTTGCCGCGCTCGGCGTGGAAACCATCCTCGTCGACTCGCGAGACCGGCTACTCGCCATGTCTGATACCGAGGTTGTGAAATCTCTTGAAAAATCGATGACGGACATGGGAGTTAAGATAAAATTTAAACAAGAGTTGACTGGCATCGCACCAAACGGCGCGAAACTGGATGTGAGGTTGTCAGACGAGACCATCCAAACTGATGTATTGTTTTTTGCTGCGGGACGAATATCGAACTCCGAGAACTTAGGACTTGATAAAATTGGAATCAAAGTCAACGAGCGTGGAATTATTAGTGTGAACGACGTGTTTCAGACCAGCCTACCGCACATTTACGCAGCGGGTGATGTTATTGGTCCGCCCGCACTAGCAGCCACCTCCGCGCAGCAGGGGCGCTTTTGCGCACTGCATGCGTTCGCAACGATCAAAAGCGAGTTCCCACAACACTTCCCCATAGGTGTTTATACTATTCCGGAGCTCTCCAGTGTTGGTCCAACCGAAGATCAACTACAGGAACAAAAAATAGATTACGTCGTGGGCCGTGCGTATTACCACGAATTAGCGCGCGGCTACATTAAAGGAGACAACCACGGGATTTTAAAGCTTCTCATCGAACGGAAAACCCACCGAATTTTAGGTATTCATATTATGGGCGAAGACGCCGCCAACCTCGTTCACATAGGTCTTGCTTTTATGCTCAAAGGCGGCTGTGCGAACGACTTGATCAACATGATTTTCAACTATCCGACCCTCGCTGAGGCCTACAGAATCGCCGCATTTAATGCCCTAAATAAAATCTATCCTGACGGCCGAATTATGCCGGCACCAATCATGTCAAACGCTTCTTAGCTTAAATCCGGGAATACATCGCATGATCTCCTCGCGATGCGTACGCTGAGACAAGATCTCTCATTTCGTCTAAGCTTTTTGATTTCATGGTTAACTTCCAAAAACTGTGACCGAACATAAACCATTTGGATCCAGTTGCCGCGAAAAAGCGTAATTTCTGGAGAGCAAAATCAAGCTCTCCGGAATCTTTCGCAAAATACGTCTCCACAAGATCAATGAACGTCAAAAACGCGCGGAAATACTCGCGGCCCTCTTCCTCGGGCGTGCGAGGCGCCGAGTCGCCCCCCCGACCTGGCGGAAAAAGACCCAGATCAAGATCTTCGGCAATCTGCCAAAGAATCCATGGCCTGGCGGTAGCGGCACGGGCGATCATCGCGCCGCCACATCCAAATTCTCGAACAATACGGAGCGCGTCTTGAGCCGTCTGAATATCACCATTTGCCACAACAGGTATTGATCGCTTGCCAGATACAGAAGCCACGATATCCCAGTTGGCTGGACCATCATGCTTCGCTGCTCGCGGCCTTGCGTGAATGGTCAACCAATCGGCACCAGCCTCCTCAAGCGCCGCCGTGAAATCAGTTAGGTATAAAAGATCCATATCTTTGTCAGCACCGCCACGTAACTTGACACTAACAGGAGCAGTCGTACAGCGCCGAACCATGCGCACCACATCGGCAGCATACTGCGCATCCCCCATGAGCCGAACGCCCCAATTGTGACGGAGCACATGCGTTTGCGGACAGCCCATATTTATGTCGTAACCCCAAGGCTTGATCTGCTCTAATTTTCGTACGCTTGGCTCAATAAAACGCTCTTCGTTGCCCAAAAGTTGCGGGACGAAATAATCCTCATTCAAGGCCGTCTTCAGCTCATTTGTCACGTGCAGCCGCTCACTTGGTAGCTTGCGTGTAGATAACATCTCGGTAAATCGCAAGGCGTCGACTCCGATGGGAGTGTAGCACTTCACGAGCTCGCGAAAAGCCACATGACTAATTCCCACCATGGGCGCGATCATAAAAGGAAATGAGATGCCCAAATTTTGCACGAAACCCCGCCCTCCAAAACTATGGTCTCCCCTACATGCACGTTCATGTGTTTCATCAAAACCAGCAAAAATCCATTAATTTCCCAAAGCCGAGGGTGAACATTGATATTCATGATCGCAGCAAGGACATCAAACTGATACAATTCTCAATATTTTTAGCTGTTTTCTCGCATTTGGATTCAAGGGGAGCCCTGACAAATCGTGCGTCAGATCAAAGAGACTTTACAAAAAATTCTGATTTTGTTGGTTCAGGTCACTTGCTGTGTCGAAAGTGCCCACGCTTTGCCCATAGGTTTTGGCTACAACCAAGGCGAGCTGACATTCATGGAAATGACGTCGCCAAATTTCATAGTTTACTTTGATGAGCGTGCACCCGCAGATGCTAAACTGGCTCTGAAGGCACTCGAGGCTGCCAGACCATCTGTCGAAAAGTGGTTTAACGTTCAAAGATCCTCACCCTTGATTGTCAATATATCGGCCGCCAGTCAAAACGCTTCATTTGCCAACTTCTTAACCGATTCAATCGAGCTACAGACCATGGGCCAGGGCGGCCGAGACCTTGCGTGGCATGAATACGTTCACTCCACCATGTATCGACATTTCGACAATATCTTCGGACCAGCCGGAGCAATATTTCATCTTCCCTGGATGGAAGCATGGTTTCTTGAGGGTCTCGCTGAGGCCATAAGCGTCGCCATCGGATCTGATGAACAGGCCGGAGTTGAGCGATATCAAGCTCTGTCTGGTCAGTGGCCCTCCTGGGATAGGATTCACAGCCTATATACGACTGGACCGTTCAATTACCGGGGATACGCCACGAGTGGCGCGTTTGTATCATGGATTTTAAAAACCCATGGAGCCGATCGTCTGCCGGAGTTACTAGAACATTTTAGGGCGAAATCGATGCCATGGTATTGGCCATGGGCTCTGACTCCGCTAAACGGCTTTCTTCCGATGGATAGCGCCCTCCAAGCCATTAGTGGAAAATCGGGCTTTGAACTATATGAACAATACAAGATTGACGCGACCGCCCATTGGAAGGGACAGTTGTCGTCACCCATATTGTTATCGGAAGCGGGATCAAAAGCCGAAAGCGCCTATTCATGGAGATTTAGAGACGGCAAACTACAAAGAGTCAGACCACCAGCCGAATCTGCAAGCTATCAACTAGCCGATAACGGGAAAACTAAAGCCTGGATTGCAACATATTATCCCCAAGCAAACCAACAGCGCATCAAAGTCGTGCTCGCGCCAGATCGTAAAATCCGGCGCTCACTAGAACGAGACAGTACCTGGATTGACGGACCTTGGCTAAGTGATGACCGCGTCTGGTGGCTAGAAACATACGTTGAAAAGGTCAGCCTATGTTCAGCACCACAAAAAAACTTCAAAAAAAGTGCCGTTAATTGTGCTCTGTCGTCAAACATGCCAGAGACTTTAAAAGTGCTCGGTACTGACGAGGATCTTAACTCAAAAACTACAAAAACCCTGTGGCTTTCGCGCAGCACTGAACGGTTACACGGCGATAGCCAAGATATTCTAGAAGTAGATCTACACACATCCCAACTGAGAACCCTGAAGTCGCCGGTGGGTGGACGCCCCATAAGTTTAGCGCGCGCTGGCGACTCAATTTGGATGCTGGGCGCAAGTCGTTCTTGGCGCCACTTAATCAAGCTAAACGAGCAATTCCAATGCATGGGGGTCGTCGAACTCTCAGACTTCCCCGTCAGAATCATTGGATCATCCACCAATTTACCGCATGTCATTTTATTCTCGTCTGATGGCTTCCCCGCTCGGCTGCCGGATTCAAACCGATTTCCACTAAAACCATGTCGCGGGTTATCAGAGAGATCATCGCCGTTGCTTGCGGCGATGCAATCTCCATCACCGATTTCGCTGAGTGAGGCGATGCAACGATCAAATATTTGGTCCAAAAATCAGGAAACGACGCCCCAACTAGACTCCGCTGAATCTAAAAAAGATGCTCCGCAGATTGAAGCATCAACTGGCGCTGAGCCGACAGAGGCGAGTCTGCCGGAGATCAAACCCGCTGCGTGGCGGGGGCGACCCGTGCTGGCCTTCCCGTGGATCGGTGCAGATGACGCTCTTGGGCCGCAAGTAGGACTTATCAGCGTGCCACTCATGGATCACATGCAAAATGAAACATTGCGGGCAACGGTATTAGTCGGAACCGCAAGCCGATTTCCTTATCATGATGTTACACTCGTGACGAATCGCTTCGATCCCACCTGGTCCATAACGGCATTTCGAGCACAAGTTTATAACGGCCGTTATCGGGACAAGGTGACAAAAGAAATCCTATCTGGTTTCGTTGAGGAACAAGGCGGAAGAGTGGACGGGTTCTACCGACAACAATGGAAGAACCTTTCTTTGGATTACGATTGGGGCATTAAAAGCTCCCACTTGAAACCCTACATCGGCCCCACACGTCGTAGCGGGCATCTGAATGAACCCTATGCGGGCATTAGCGCAACCATGTCAGGGTACTCACGCTTTTATTCTGCTTTGTCATTTCGAACACGATTTGCACCTGCTGCTATGAACAAAGTCTTTCAATACGACGTTGTCGGGGGATCGGTCACCGGTGGTAGCAAAGTTGGAAAGGGAAAAGTTGAGGCGGCACTCGATCACAGTAGAACGAGAGGTCCGCGACGGCGGGAGCTTCAGGAAATGTATCAACCCTTAAAAACACTAATTCCAGGAACTGGAGCAGGACTAAATCAGAACAGCTTCGCACTGACGGAAGATCACGGTCTATTCAGTCCAGCTTTTGGTGAAAGTCAGGCGAGGGCCCGAATTTTAATGACCCACCCCATTGTTGAAAATTTTGATAAGTTCCTGGGTGGCCTTGTGTACGTTGACAAAATGGTGGGCAGCGGATTTTTCAATTATGGAACAGCATGGAGGGGGCCTGATCTCCCCAAACTCACTGATCTGACTGCTGCGCACGGCTACAGTCTAGATCTATTTTTGGATAACAAAGGTGTTAATTTCAACATGGGGTTTGGCACTGGGCAAGTTTTAGGCCGCACATGGCAAGCCTATTGGACATTTGGCTTTGATGCTCTGTTCTAATGACGATTAAGACCACAACTGCACACTAAAGATTATTTCGTCTTGTACAGGCCCCTTTCCTCCGCTACCGTGGTGAGTCAATTTCCGTTGCGCGTCTTACCTGGGCAAAACCTTTTAATGCCGCTCAACTGTTATAAAATGGAGAGTTAATTTATGGGACTATTCACCGGTAAAAAAGGAATCATAATGGGGGTTGCTAACGAACACTCCCTGGCCGCTGGCGTTGCCGATTTCCTTAAAAAAGAAGGCGCGGAAATTGGATTAAGCCACCTACCCGACAAATCTGACGGTCCGCCAAAAATGCTTCGCCGTGTCATGAGGGTGGCGGAGCCACTCGGGATCACATTTGTAAAACCTTGTGACGTCAGTAATGACGAAGATATCACTCGCTTCTTTAAAGACGTTAGAGAACATTTTGGTGTGATCGACTTTTTAGTTCATTCCATCGCATATGCGCCCATGGAAGACATAAAGTGTGCAACGATTGATGCCAGTCGCGCAGGATTTTTAAATGCCATGGACATTAGCTGCTATAGCTTCATTGCATGTGCCAGGGCCGCCGCGCCGCTCATGGAGCGGGGTGGTGCCATGGCGACCATGACCTACTACGGTGGTGAGCGTGTCGTTGGTGGATACAATCTCATGGGACTGTGTAAAGCTGCGCTAGAATCTGCGACAAAATATCTTGCTTGGGATTTGGGACCACGAGGTATTCGAGTCAATGCCGTAAGCGCTGGCCCTGTGAAAACTCTAGCTTCATCAGCTGTGGGTGCGACAGACATGTTGATGATGTATGAATCGATTGCACCGATGGCGCGAAACATTACCGCTGAAGAAGTAGGACGTTCAACTGGATTCCTGCTTAGCGATCTTGCATCTGCAACCACGGGGGAAACACTTCACGTGGATTGCGGGTACCATGTCATGGGAAGCCCTGGTCGGGCCGTATTGCCTAAAAATTAAGCTGAGCTTTGTCGTTTAATTGCTTCAAAAAAAGAGGCGTCCGACCGATCAGGCGCCTCTTTTTGTTTATAGTTCCATAAAATTCAGGGACATACGCAAATAAATTCGGCAATTAGCGCTCTTTAATGTTTCATAAAAAACCATTATTTTTTGTCCTAACTGCCTAATTTCCTTAAAAAATAAATATAAAAAAATTCTATTGGACCTATAGAGCGCACCAGGAATTTCAAGGGGTTGGTATACTTTTGATACCAAATTCCTTCTCATCAAATTCTCATTTTTAGAATGTCTCACCTATTTCTAATAAAATATAATCATATGTAATCACTCCTAAAATCATTTTATGCTTGCAACCGCACTGCTTATCCCGTAAACACTCAAACATCGAGGGAGAAAACCCTCAAAGTGGGAAATAGCTGACGTTGAGTTGTTAGAAGCGGTGTGGTTACAGGAGGCGGTCCAATGCAAGTATCTCTACAAGGTAAAAACGTCCTAATCACGGGCGGAGTGCGAGGTATTGGTCGCGCCATGACGGAGGCTTTGGCGAAAGCTGGAGCTACGGTTATTGCCACCTATGTCAGTAATAAATCGGCTGCCGACGATTTTGTCGGAGGCTTGAAATCTCAGGGACTTAAAGCTCACGCCTGCAAAATGGACGTCCGCAACTCCAAAGAAGTTGATGACGGCGTTGCGGCTCTTGAAGCCGAGCATGGTCCGATCGACGTATTAATCAATAATGCAGGCATCGTTAAAGACGACCTCATGATGGCCATGGAAGATGCTGGCTGGCAAGACGTTATTAATACGAACCTTGGCGGCGCATTTTACGTAACCCGAGCAGTAAGCCGTCAAATGATGCGCAAGAGATCCGGAAACATCATTAACGTGTCGTCAGTTGCTGCGTCGCGTCCTGGTCGCGGTCAGGTCAACTATGCAGCCTCGAAAGGCGGCATTGAGACGATGACGAAGGCGTTGGCCGTGGAGTTGGCTCCAAGAAACATTCGAGTCAACTGTATAGCGCCAGGAGTTATTGAGACAGAGATGAGCAAGGATGTTCGTGACGCTGCTGGCGACAAGATCCTTGAGAGCGTGCTGCTAAAGCGCTTTGGAAAGCCAGAAGATATCGCAAATATGGCGGTATTTCTTGCTTCGGACCTGACGTCATACATGACGGGCGAGGTCGTACACATCGACGGCGGTATTAAGTTGTAAGTTACAACTGGCGGGGATGCTCGCGGTTGAAACGATAGGGGCAAGGGTTCAATTACTTAAATTAGGTAAAAGGCAAGAAAGGAAGTACAACATGCAATCAACATTCGACAAAATCCAGGACATCATCGTTGAGGCTCTTTACTGTGAAAAAGAGCAAGTCACTCGTGACGCCAACCTGATGGCCGACCTCGGCGCGGAAAGTATCGACTTCCTCGATATCGTTTTCCGTCTGGAAAAAACCTTCGGAATTAAACTTCCAAAGGGTGAAATCGAGCAAAAAGCTCGTGGCGACCTCGCTGATGGCGAGTTCGAAGTACAAGGCGTACTGCAAGAAAAAGGACTTGCGCGTCTTCGTACAATAATGCCCGAAGTTTCGGCTGATAAAATCAAGCCGGGTCTTCGAGTCAAGGATATCCCAACCTTGTTCTCGGTAGCGACCTTCGAGCGTATGGTTGCTGAGCAACTCGGAGATTCTCCGACAAGCACGACCAACGCTGGTGAAGCGAAAGCTGCCACCGCAACGGTTTAATCGACCCATTCCTCTCTGGCGAGCTAGGCCTTCGGGCCTAGCCCGCCCATTCTGAAGCAGGCTCTCTTAGTTGGCGTAGTTGGTGTAGTTGGCGGCAGTGGAAAAGGATTAAGGTTATGAGATTCTTGTTTGTCAGTCGAATCCAGGACATCACTGGAGAAAAAATCAAAGGCCAGGTGGATTTTTCCGCCGGTGAGCCTTGGCGTCGTACGTCCTCTGAAAATAAAACTGAAATCAGGACGAGTGTGGTTTCCGAAGCAGTCGGACAGCTCGTTTCGTGGATGGCTTTACGTGACAATAAGTTCACTGGCCGTCCTGTATTCTTGTTTGCTAGCCAAATTGACCTAAGTGGTTCGATCCCAGCTCCTGGCACAGTAGACCTGGAAGCTTGGATTTCGAATCGTAGTGAAGACTCCTTCATATTCTCCGGTACCGCCAAAGTTGGCGGGAAGACCGTGGTCGAAATTAAAGAATGCGGCGGATATTTCATGCCGCTGGCAGAGCTTGAAGACCCTGAAGTTACCCGTAAGCGCTTCGAAACCTTAAGCGCCGGTGGTTTACCGGCAAATCCGGCAAGTGATGCGTTTAACTTTGCTGGTCTAGTGGACCAAGTTCTCGAAGTGGATCCAGGAAAGTCGATCAAAACCGCTAGAGTTATGAACTCTAACGAGCCGTTCTATCCAGATCACTTCCCAAGGTTTCCTGTAACGCCGATTGTCGTAATCAACGAGATGATTGCTGAAGCCACCAGGCGCATGATGACAAAGGATGCGTCAAAGCAAACCATCATTCATCCAATCGCTGTTCAGGATTTGAAGATCAAGTCCTTCATCAGACCAGGTGACACTGCGATCATTCAAAGTAAAGTCACCGAAACTAATGGTAGTGAGTTTGAAACAGTCTCTGAAATATTGGTGAATGACAAAAGAATCTTGAGAGGGCGTTACCGCTACCGTCAGAGCCAATAGGAAAAGCGCGACGGCACAGGTTGAAAACAAAAGGGGCAGATTATGAAGACAAACAAAAAAAGAGTAGTGATCACTGGAATGGGAGCTGTAACCCCAGCTGGTAACACTATGAATGATACATGGAACGGTATCATAGAGGGCAAAAAGAACGTTGGGCCGGTCGAGATCTTCGACGCGGAAAAATTTCCAACAAATTTTGCGTATCAAGTTAAAGATTTCAAAATGAACACAATGGGCCTCGAAGGCAATCCTAATTCCCAGCTTTTAAACCGCGCAGGCCGATTTGGTTGGAACGCGGCAATTGAAGCCGCTACGCAGGCCAATATTCTCAAGAACGGTAAACTGAACCCACTAAAAACTGCCGTGTGCTTGGGTGTTGGCGTTGGAAGCACAAGCCTACCTTGGCAGCACGGCTCTTACTTAACTGAGAAATTTGAGGGTGACGAATTTACCTTAAACCATAGAAAAAACTTTCCCAGCACACTAACAGCAATGGTTGCTAACCTGTTAGGCGCGAAGGGTGCTTCCTCAACGATTCACACTGCTTGCGCCTCCTCAGGACAAGCTCTTGGTGAGGCTTATGAGATGATCGCCACCGGCGAGTATGACGTTGTCATGACAGGTGGCGCTGACTGTATGATTAACCCATTCCAAATGGCCGGATTCTGTCTACTTGGAGCACTGTCTACTCGCGTGAGCGATCCATCCCAAGCGTCTCGTCCTTTTGACGTGGACCGTGATGGTTTCGTACTCGGCGAAGGCGCCTGCATGCTAGTTTTCGAAGAATATGAGCATGCAAAAGCTCGTGGTGCAACGATTCTTGGAGAAATCTGCGGATACGGCGTTACGGAGTCAGCATACCGCATCACTGACCTTCACCCTGAAGGTCGCGGCGTAATTGAGTCTATGCAAATGGCTCTCGATGACGCCGGTATCAAGGCACATGAAGTTGGCTACATTAACGCACACGGGACTTCAACTAATCTGAATGACAAGGTTGAATCTCTTGCCATCAGCAAGGTTTTCAATAGAACAAGCTGTCCAACCAAGGTGTCCAGTACAAAAAGTACCACAGGGCATTTGATCTCCGCTGCTGGTGCGATTGAGTTTGCTGTCGCCATGATGGCGCTAAAACATCAAGTATATCCGCCGTCGACTAACCTTAAATCTCAGGATCCTGCCTGTGAAATTAACGTAACACCGACGACACCGACACCGATGACAAGTTCCTATGCTTTGTCTAACTCGGTCGGATTTGGTGGATCTAACACCTCACTTATTGCGAGGAGAGTTTAAGTCATGAGTACTACTACGAATACAAATCAAAAATCGGATGACATCGTGGTCACTGGTGTCGGCATGCTTACAGCCACAGGGCTTGGAGCTGAGGCCAACGTCCAGTCATTTGATCAGGATAATGCAAAAAAGACTTCCGAAGATTACAAAGTCGTTGGTTTTAACCCAGCTCCGCATCTTACTGACCGCAAAGTCGTCAAAGCAGTATCCCATCGCGACGTTTTGGGCCTAGTCGCTATGGAAGATTGTCTTAAAAACTCAGGGATATCAGCACAAACGATCAATCCTGATCGTACAGGACTCTATGTTGGTGCTCCCCCCTCTTCGTGTGTTGACCTTGAAAACTACAGTGAAGCCGTTACGGCGTCTGTAGATGCTTACGGGGTTCTCAACGAAAAGGCCTTCGGTGAAAACTTCCGGTCAGCGAGTCCTACGACTCTATTGACAAGTCTACCTAATAACGTTTTGTGCTACGGTGCAAAGACGCTAGATGCTCGTGGTCCGAACTCGAACTATACGACTATGGAAACGAGCTCTCACATGGCAGTCATGGGTGCCACTCGCGCCCTTCGCCTTGGCCGACTTGACTGCGCGGTCGTGGGCGGATACACCGCTCACTCTAACAAGGAGTTTATCTCCTCCATGAAACAGCGCGGTCTTTACGATGGCACACCGATTGCCGAGGGCGCGGCTTTTGCCACCCTCGAAACGCGTGCCAACGCAACAAAACGCGGTGCCAAGCCCATCTGTAAAGTGGTAGCTTGCGCAGCTGCAACCGATGCTATGGGTCCTTATAAGACCAATTCGCAGAGTCCAGTTTTGACAGACCTGATCAAGCAAACCTTGGCCAATGCGAAGATCCAAGCAAGTGATATCGGCATTGTGATGACGTCTGGGTCTGGTCTCGCATCAGTCGACAACGCAGAGCAAACTGCAATCGATACGATCTGGAGTGGAACCAACAAGCCTGCTATTGCGTCTACTGCATCTAGATGGGGCAACATGATGGAAGCTGGCGGTTTGGCTGAAATCGCTTTCTTGTCCAGCTGCTATGCGAAAAAAGCAGTTCCTAGCACATCCAAGACAAAAACTGGCGGTGAGTTTAATTCAGGCAAGCGAACCGCAGTCGTATTGCGGTCATCCACATGGGGAGAGTACTCCTGCATGATCGTAGAGATGGAATAAGTTTAACTGTTTTAATGCATTATTGTGCAGTGAATATAATTGTTTTTACGGGGCAAAACGGGAGGCAACAATGGAAATTCTAGTTACAGGTGGAAGCGGATTCCTGGGAGCAGCAATGCTACCAAGTCTAGTTCGCGACAACAAAGTCAAAAAGATTTTATTACTACTTCGGGATTCACCGAAGCAGCCTGCTAAAGAGCGCTTAAACAGCCTCGTAGAAAAAGTTTTTGCACCCAATGACCGCGATTTCGCGATGTCGAAAATGGAGGTCGTTGCTGGCGACTTGACGTTAGACGCGATGGGACTTGACTCCACCACGCGCGAGCGCCTGGAAAACTCCTGTACTCACATCCTTCATATCGGCGCAAGCACTGACTTTGCTGCTCCGATCGAGGAATCCAGACATATCAACGTCGAGGGAACCCGTAAGTTACTCGACTTGGCAGTTGTTTGCCGCGAAAAAGGCAAACTCGAAAGATTCGACTATGTCTCTACGGCTTTCGTCGCTGGCACCAAGTCCGGCGTCGTAACTGAGGACGACTTAGACCGTTCACAGAGCTTCGCTAACGCATATGAGCAAAGTAAGTTCGAAGCAGAGCTTCTTGTTCGTGACTACAAGCAAATTTTACCAACAACGATTTATCGTCCATCGATCGTGGTTGGTGACTCACGTAACGGCTTTACTCCACACTTCAAAGTGCTCTACTGGCCGCTACAACTTCTCTCCAAAAACATCATTCCGTTCGTTCCTTGCAGCCGCAAGGCACGCTTGGACATTGTCCCGGTCGACTTCGTCGCCAACTCAATGTACAAGATTATGATGACTCGCAAGAGCCTCGGCAAGACGTTCTATCTGACCGCTGGCGCCGAAAAAGGCGTTCGTATCGATGAGCTTCTTAACGACGCATTCGAGCAGACAAATATTCAACGTCGCCCTTTAATCCCGGTATGGGTATTCAAGCTTCTTCGCGGAACTTGGCTACGCCGATTAATGTCGGAGGATTTCTGGAGAACGTGTGAACTGGCGGCCGTTTACAATGACTACCTTTCCGGTACGAACGTTGTATTCGATAACCGCAAGTCAACGGCATTCCTCAGGTCGCTCGGAGCAATCCCGGCACCACACTGGAAAGCCTACGGTAAAGCGATTCTTGCCTACTGTACTGAGAGTAAATGGGGCCGCAAGCTCCGTATGCCCGAGTTCCAGTATCGCAACCCGCATCTACAAAGCTAATTTGTAGATAATAGCCCCAACACGCTTTGGTCCGATCGAAAGACGAGACCGAAGCGTGTTTTTTTATTCAAAATTCATCGACCACAGTAGAATTTTTGGTCGGATCTTGCGCTTTTGGGGTCAATTAGGCGTTTTAGTGCAATTCGCCGCAAGGCTCGCCCGCTTTTATTGTCGACAGGTAACGGTATTTTTTGGCAGAACATGGGTGAGAAGGTCAACTCATCGAATGAACCTTAAGAGGCGAGCCGTTGCAAAATACCGATTCACATAGTCAGTCGACCCAGCCCACCATAGGAAGCACTCTTGGCGAGAAGAGGCCAGATGGTCTTTTCGGATGGCAAGTCACGTCAAATGATATTACCGTCCGTGTGGTTCCTGAATTTCTTCCTGAAAGATCGAGCCCCGATCAATTCTTTTTCTCGTATGCATACCATGTCACAATAACGAATGGCGCAACCGTACCGGTTCAGCTGCTAGGCAGAACATGGTTAATTACGGATGGCTCGGGGTTTCTCGATACGGTTGAGGGTGACGGTGTTGTTGGTGAACAGCCTTGGATACAACCGGGCCAGAGCTATCAGTATACGAGTGGCTGTCCGCTAAGAACACCAACCGGTAATATGCGAGGTTGGTACCATTTCCAAACTGTCAAAGGGGCCGAGTTCAGCTCGAGAATACCCCTTTTCTTTCTTCGACCTGACAGTATAAAGCAATAAATTGCGCACACTCAGAATGGGTTGCACGAAATCTATTGATTTTAGGCTGTATAAATACAGTAGACGAACCGCTAAGTTAGCGGCCCTTGCTGTTATCCGCTATTTCGCGACGGTTGAATGGACGACCATTAATCGACATTGAAACGTAAAAGCCGTCAAGATCATAGCCCAGCTGAGAAATCATTGCCCGTAACTGTGGCCAAATCGTATCTTCACTGATTCCTAAAACGTGTGGAGCATGCGGTGCAATAAACCCGACCACCGCTGTTGCCGGTTGAAATTGGCCGGGGATCATAACAAATGAAATCTCACCAACAGCGTCTTCCAAAACACGGCCATCACTTAGAACGCCTCGAATAGTCCAAACCTCCGCCTGCTCAGAAATCACCATGCGGTCACCCAAACCAACCACGATGATCTCACCGGGTCCAGCCTCGGTTAAATTATTATCTTTTGACGCCCCGTCAAGAGCTCGAAGGTGGCGAATACGGCTTGATATAGTGCGATCAGTCAGCATCTAGTACACATCCAAGATAGAGATTCATTCACTTTGTTGAGACGGAACAAATCGCACCTTGGCATGCATGTCAAGCGAAAGAGGTCAAAGCTTAAATTTCAACAGGTTACATCCAAAGACGTGTATAAACTTTAGTCCTTAGCGTATAAAAGTCGCTTCTTACCCCGACCTTGGCGAGCCTGTCGACGCGTATTTTTCGCCGATTTACCCTTGAGCCGATTGGACGCTTCCTCGGATGTACGAAGTGACGCATCGGATTGGGCTATATTCACGACGCGAAAATGCTGGGTAGGATTGAGCGGTTTGTTGTCCCGATCGCGTAATTCAAAGTGCAAATGGGCTCCGCGTGCGTTTCCAGTTTTTCCCACTTTTGCGATAAAATCGCCTTGCTTGACCACATCACCGGTGCGAGCAATGATTTTACTGGCATGAGCATAAAGCGTCATAAACTCCCCGTGATCGATCACCACGGTTGATCCATAGCCTCGCTGACGGCCCGCAAAAATAACTTCACCGTCAGCAGACGCCACGATCGGCGTGCCTACGTTGGCCACGATATCAATACCCTTGTGTAATCGTCTCCCACGCTTACCAAAGCGGCTTGAAACACGACCTGGAGCTGGCATCATAAGAGCTGGCGGCTCCGCGGAAGACGGCGAAAAAAATAGTCCACGTTTGCGTTTAGGGAGAAAGTCATCAGACTCATCCCCGTGTTCCATATCAGCCTGTGAACCGGCGCCGACGGAGTCCACGCTACCCAGGTAGGTACTTCCACTTTTGACCCTCAACTCTTGACCCTCTCGTAAGCCATTGGTCAGTTGTTCTCGGTTAAGTATGGCAATGGACTGCCATGTGGTGTCATGGCGTTTGGCAATCATGTTTAAGGTGTCATTTTTCTTAACTTTCACGAGTACGATACGGTCACGCTGATCCACGCCGGAATTCACCGTCGCGCAACCAGATGCCACCATAAGCGATGCAACAAACGCGAGCAGTGATTTACGTGGCATAAGTCGTCTCTCCACAGTTTGGCGAATTAGGCGCACCATCATGACCCAAAGGAGTTGTCAAAAACTCCTGCAAAACTCTTCTCAATAGCTGCATTGCCCCTTTCATCAATAAAACTTGGGCGCAGCACAGATACAGTGACATAACCTTGCTCTAGCATTACGCAGTCCGAGTTGGGAATATCTTCAAACATCTCGCCTCCAGCGCCCACCCAATAGTAGGCTCGTCCTCGAGGGTCGACCCCCTCTTGCATCTCGTCTTCATAAATTCTTCGACCGAGACTCGTGACGACCATTCCCCGCAACTTTTCAAAGGGCAGGTTGGGCACATTAACGTTCAGTAAGGACGTTTTGGTGACCTCACTAAAGAGATCCGCCTTGCTGAGTAACATTCGAACAACCTGACAAGCCGACTCGTAGTGGAGGTGCTCCCTGGCTTTACCGTATGTCGACACTGCAATTGAGGGAATGTTGTGCAACGTCCCCTCCATGGCTGCTCCGACCGTTCCAGAATAAATGGTGTCTACTCCTAGGTTAGCACCCCGGTTGATGCCGCTCAACACCCAGGTCGGCTTTCGTCTGAGGAGCTTTCTGATAGCCAACATGATGCAATCGGCGGGAGTCCCCTCAACTGCATAGATATTTGGCTCTACTTGCTCAATTCTCAAAGGTAGATGAATGGAAATTGCATGACTAGACGCCGATCTTTCCACGTGGGGAGCGACAATTACGACGTCCCCTAGTTCTCTAACGGCCGCTGCCATGGCCCTGACACCTGGCGCGTGCACGCCGTCATCGTTACTGATTAAAAACAACGGTCGTTGAACCAAGACATATCTCCCCAGGCTAGCTAAGAAAGGCGAAACCTCTAGGTTACTGAATGCGGCACGATTTCGCAAGGCACCTGATGACGAAAGAGATCTCCTTTTGAGGAGATCTCCTGTGATAAATCTTGATGACTATGAAACGATCACTTAAAGCGGGTTGAAGACGAATGGATAGCTCACGTCAACTGGCTGTCCACCTCTTGGCTTCGGGAACGTCCAGCGCTGTATTCGTCCGGTCACACAACCTCTCATCACAGAGTCGTTAAGTGTTGCTTCTTGGACACCAACGCGAGTCACGCCACCAGACAAACCAATGACAAAGCTGACTGCTATCTTTCCCGAAGCACTTGGAGAGCGCTGAAGCAGCTGCTCATAACAGTGGCGAATTTCGTTTAAGTGGGCGCGAATCACCGCCATAATCTCCTGAGCCGTCAGACCGCCGGAGTAGGTCGGATCACCCGGGGGAATGGTCACATTTGCTCGGCCATGGCCTCCAGCGCCGCCCTTACCGGCACCGCCAGTTCCAAAACCTGGTCCGCCACCAGAGCCGCCAAAACCACCACTTCCACCCTGACCCGATCCATCACCGCCCGATCCAGATCCGAAATTATTGGCAGCACCGCCTGCACCTGCAAGACCAAGAGATTTACCGTTGCCTGCGCCGCCCATACCGTAGGTTTTGGAGCCTGATCCAGCACCACCGCCAGCACCACCGACATCACTTCGGAAATTCGTTTGGATCGCGCCCGGACCAGTCTTATTCAAGACCTTTCCAACTCCAAGTCCAAGCTTGTCCAAATTGACACCGGACGCCTTATTGTTTTTTGGCCCCTCAACGCCCTGGACACTAAAACTCTCCTTACCCTTGATCGCTCCACCGGTCTGATTGTTACCAGAACCTTTTGGACCACCAGCGGCACCGAGAGGTTTGTTATTTTTTTCACCTGCATATTTAAAGTCCGGCTTCTTAGCTCCAGTTGACTCCATACCAGCCGTTGCTTTACTGAGGCTCGATAAATTCGTCTTCGCTGGGTCTCCAGGTTTTCCATCTTGCGCCTTTTGCGGAGTAGGAGCAGGTGGTGTTGGTTTTTGTTGCAAAGCCTCCATGGGCTTCGGTTTCTCAACCGGCTTTTCAACAGGTTTCGGCTGCTCAACCTTTTCTTTTTCGATTGGCTTAGCCGGCGTCACTGGTTTTGGTTTCGGCGGTGGAGGTGGCTTAGGAGTCTTGGGTGGATCCTTTTTCTCTTCAACCTTCACTTCCGGCTTTTTGGGTTCTGGTGGTTTTGGCTCGGGTGGTTTTTGCTCCTCAGGCACCTGTACGATTTCAAAAATTTCGTTTTCCTCAGGCGCCTCTTTCTTCGGAGTCGACATCCAAAGCGACGGGATTACCAGAAAATATAAAAGCATGCCCGCAATTGTTAACCAGGCAATAAGGGGATCTCGAGGACCAGAACGCTCCAAGACAATTTCTGGCGGATTAACGAAAAGCATAAAATAGCGAACACTACCGAACTTTATGTGTGCGATATCCCTACGGTCCAAAGACACGCTGGCTTGACCGTCGATTTTCTCGACCTTACCCCCACGTCGGATACGCGTATCCATTCCGTTCAGGAGTTTAAGTTTATAGCCGCCACTCGAACTAAATCTGACGAGGTTGTGTTTTACGAAATGCTCTTCACCTGCAGCAATAAAATGCGCAATCGGGGTCACGCCAATCGTCACATGATCAAACTTCTTAAAACTTGGATGGAAGAGATCAACATCCAGCACAGTATCGCCCCAATAAGCGACGACCTCTAAAGTATCACCTTTGGGAACTGCATCGCGCGGGTGGAACAGCACGTTTTTCTGAACGCGACGTTCGAGCGCCTCAGACGGGGCCTCTTGACGAACTGTTGCTCTACCTTCGGCGCTGACTTTGGGGTTTGTCTGTGGGGGAACACTGGCCGCTGGCGTGCGGAGTTTGTCGGCGCTGACCCTCACATCCGTCTTTGCGGATGTTGCTGACGTGACATTAGCCGGAGCAGGAATCGTCGCGCCTATACCTGGAACAGGAGGTGGAGGTATGACTTGCGTTTGCTCAGCAAATTCAAGCACGACACTTCCGACGGAAATTTTATCGCCAACTTTTAGAGAGGCTTCAACATCAATGAGCACGCCATTAACCTTGACGCCAGTTTCACTACCAACGTCAGTAACGATCCACTTTCCAGCTTCGACTTCTTCGATGAGAGCATGAATCGGATCAACGCCGGGCGCACGCAAAACGACATGATTCGAGAGCAACGTCCCGATCATCATTCGTGATTGGTCGGCAGGAATTGTGCGGGGTAGCTGTCCCGGCACCTGGAATCGCAACTCAAACGCCATTTGCAACCTTTTCTAGGAAACACATAAAATTATTTAGTCTGATTCTGAATCCACAATCGCACAAATAAAACTAAACTTTCGTTATATTATCCCACAAGTTATGCCATACACCAATGCAAGCCATTAAAGCAGAGGTCAACTTTATTGGGCCCCCTTGCCCCCCGCTTCTTGTTTGGACTGCTCACCCGCCGAATCCTTTGGGGACTCTTTTGCTGGAGCCTCTGACTTAGCCTTAGCCGCCTCGGCCTTGGCTTTGCGCTCCTCGTCTTCCTTGCGGGCCTTGAGCTGAGCGGCCCTCGTCTCTTCGGTGTCGATTGCCCCTAGGAGTCGACCGGTTTTTTCGTCCCAAACAGCGAGTCCGCCGGCAACTGATAAGGCTTTATTGAGATAATCCTTAGCCTTCTTATAGTCTTTTTTACCCTGCCAAGCGTTAATACCGCAATTTATGAGAGTCGGCTTATGTCGCGGACGTTTCGAAAGAACCTTTTCACAGATTGTGTCTGCCTTGTCGCTTTCACCCTCAAGGCGCAGTACTGAGACCAGAGCCGATTCCACGTACCAATCATCTTGCATCCCACCAAGTGCACGCTTTGCGGTCGTGACATCACCGCCCTGAAGAGCTAGAAACCCAAGGTTCAGGAGAGCAGGACGATATTCATTATTTGCAGAGAGAGCCTCCTTGAACATGGCGACGGCCTCGGGGATACGACCCATTCGAATGGCAATCACGCCTTTGGCATTGATAGCCGACGCACGAATTGTCGAGTTCTTTGATTTAATTAATGGATCCAACCAGTGTTCAGCAAATGCTAGCCGACCGGTATTCAGCCCGGAAAGACCGAGTTCTAACTGAACGATTTCAGGGATATCTCGCTCGATATTCTTCCCCATTTCAAGGTCAGCCATGGACTTAGCACTGGTCATGACCTCATTTACAGATTGACCGGCGAGGCGACCCGAGGCAATCGCCGCAGCCAAAGAATTGATGTCCTTACTGCGACCTGAACCGTATTGCCCAGCCAGATCGGCGGCTCGTGCCTTATCGATCGAGCGCGAGGTCAGTCCATTGTTGGAAACGCTGTTAATCAGAAATCGCCGCTCAGAGGTCATAGACGATGCGCCAGAGTCTTCGCGCGTTTCAGCAGTGCCGCTGGCCGGGGCGGACGAACTTACAGGTTCCTCGGACTTCTTCTCTCGCTTGTCACCAGAGCAACCTACGTTCACCCAGGGCCAAAGCAACAAGATTAATAATTTAGCGGGCAAAAACGATATCGTTCCAGTTGTTCGCATTATTCACCTGCCTTTGTTGCGGTAACCGCCTGAGCAACAGGAGCCGGAACCTCCGATCCAACGAAATCAGGAATGAGTGCAACGTCTTCGTAACTGATTTTTTGACCCTGAATCCTTGCCAACCCGGATACTGATCGACCCGCCCAATCATTATAGACGGCGAACTTCGAGATCGAGTCCACGGCAAATTGATAAAACTTCTTGGCTTCCACCCTTGCTTGCTGAACCTGCGGTGCTAGCTGCTTTTTAACATCCTCAACACTCGCTCCCGCGATAGCCGGCGGATTATCTAGCTCATTAGCAAGAAGCTCCCGGGCGTACCCCATTTGATACAACGCAGCCACACCCCAAAACGCATCTTTTGTGGCAGTCACTTGCTCGTAAGCTTTATCAACTGCTGGAATACCAGCGACTTTCTTTTGGATCGAGGCGGCCAGCTTATCGACGTTACCACCCACTAACTTAATAGCTGCATACTTAGGCATAATTGAGTTGACGTTATTAAATACGATCTCTCCAACATATCGACTTGCCTCTGATCCAACTTTGCCGCCTGCACTCTTATAAGCACCAAGAATTTCGCGAGCTGCCTGCTGTCCAGCGGCACCTTTGCCATTTGCTGCATCATAAATTCTGTGGAATGCAATAATGCGTTCATCTGCGGACAAATTAAACTTGAGATAATTCTTCGCGATGAGCTTCTGCATTTTTGCGTAATTCTTAGAGTACTCGGCTTCTCGGATCATGCGATCAAAAAGTCCTTTCGCACCCTCGGCATCAAACTTTGCAAGATTTAGGCAAGTTTGAACCGCACGCTCATCAGACATTGCCACCTGTAGTACGCAAGCGCGGCCGATCCCCGATTCAGCCTGCTTATCCTTTGGAAATTTTGCGGCATAAGCAAGGTAATATGAAGCTGCCGTCGGGAATTCAAGACGTTTATCCGAAAGCTTCGCCAGCTGTAATAATGCCTCTTGGTAGCCCTCAGATTTGGGATAATTCTTCACGACAATCCCGTATGCGGCGATACCCTGGGCGACCATGCCAGCTTTTATATAATCAACAGCAGCGTTGTAAAACAGCTTATCTGCATCAGCCGATTTTGGATTTTTTCTGGCTTGATCTTCAAAAGCCTTGGCTCGCTTAGCAACGTCACCGATCTTTTTAATCTCGTCAATCTCAGCGCCACGACGAAGATCTCGAAGCTTCTCGCCGAGTTTGCCCTTCTGGTAGGCGGGCTGTTTCAAAAGATTGTCCGCGATTTGAACCAGTGATTTCGTATCGCCGGTGTAGAGGGGAATCAGCCATTCGACAGCCTCTGGGCCAATTTTTTCATTAGGATATTTCTGAGCAATATTAAAGAGAAGTTTCTTCGATTTATCTTTGTCCGCGTAGCGGTAATAAATCGCCGTGACATAGATGTCACACTCTTTGGCGGCCTTCTTATCTTCAGGATACCACTTGCCATACTCACTACACGCTTGCACGTAATCGGTTGCAGACTGTGGCAACGGGCGTGGCGGTTTACTGAAATCAGGAGTCCTCTTCAGCATCACCTTGTATACGGGTTCAAACATCAAGCCATAACTATCCAGCATGTATCGAGCAGCGTCCTTGTGGAGACTGACAACCTTGTTTCCAGGCGGAATAAGCTGAACGGCTTTGTCTTTACCAAGAGCGGCAACCTCTAAATAAAGTTTGCCGGACTCCCGATATTTTTGCTGAACAAACATGATGTCAGCCATGTTGAATTTAACTTCGGGCATTTCCTTTGAGTTCGGATAATACTTCAGAAACAGCTGATATCCCCTAATCGCCTCCGCGTAGGTGCCTACGTCATCATCTTTTTGCCCAGCCTTGTGCAAGACCTTGGCGTAATAGATGATTGTATCTTTTATTTTTATCTGTGTATTTTCTACAAGTCCTTGTTCGCCTTTGTTAGCGGCAGCCCACGAACTACCAGATCCGTACATACGAGGGAATGCATCAAGCTCCTTCCAAACCTCTGAAAATCTATTGATGTCATAATAAAGCGAAATAACGTCTTTTTGCATATCAGGCGTATCCGGCGCATTTGGAAACATCGACTGATATCGCTTATAAATACGAATGGCATCGTTGAACTTGCCGATATAAACCAACTGATCACCCAATTGGCTCAAAAATTTTCCAATATATTTCTCGCCGCCGTGCTGCCGATAATACGTAATCGCCTGATCGACCGTCTTCATCTCAACCCAGGCAAATATCATATCCTTAAGAGCTTCCTCTTTCAGCTGATCAGAGCCCTTCTGGCGGCTGCTAATCGCTACGTCAACAGTTCGCTTCCAAAGAGCAAGAGATTCCGGGTAGTTGCCCAAGTTATAGGAACACCATCCAAGCTTGAAGAGAGACCAACCGTAGCCACGGCTGGTTTTATACCGCAACGCTTGCTTGTAGTTGTTTGTGGCGTTTTTAAAGTCTTTCTTCTCAAAAAAGAAATCACCAAGCTGGAAGTACGCCTCTCCAGCTTTTTCGCTGTTAGGGTACTTTTGTATCAAGTCACTGTAGACCTGAGCACTTTGCTTATCTTGTCCAAGATATTGCAACGCGAGTCCCTGGTTAAACATTAGAACATCGGAGTTTCTCGTGTTTGGAAACTGCCTCATGACATACGCAGATGTTGAAGATACCTGCTTCCATGTGTTTTTCGACGCCGAGTTATCAACGGCGGGTGACTTACCCTTACCCCCCGCCCTAACCCAGTTCGCATAGGCCTGATCGTATCTACGAAATTCCGCATTCGCCTCGTAAACGGCACTTTCTAGGTAGAGGTTAACTAGGCGCTCAAGCATCTGCAGCCTGGCAGAAGACTTTGGTGGCAACGTACGCTCGGTACGCTTGTAAAATTCGATTGTTTTCTTGATCTCCGAGGAAAGTTTACCCTCAGTCGCCACCACGAACGCCTCGCCGCGACCCATGCTCGGGCCACTCGCTTTTTCGGCGGTACCCTTTTCACGTTTTTTTGACTCGACGGTCGAGAGGTTTACCTCGCGGTGATTTTTCGTCCTGGCGTCCGCTTGAGCATATTCGGCAAATGCTTGGCTCATGATCAGAACCAAAATCAAGGCTGCTCCAAGGTGGACTTTTGCAAACATTACGTTTCCTCATTCATTTTAAAGCTATGCGTATACACACCAAGTATGCTGTCACTTTTTGTTATTGCCTGGCTTGTTGTTTGGCATTCCACACTTATCGTCCAGATTGTAAACATAGTAACCAAGCTCATCCTCCCAATATTCGCCCATAAACGGCCAATATTCTAGCTGCTGATCAAGTTGGAGGGGCTGCAACCCACCGATAAAAACCTTCCTATCGTTAGCCTGAGTCACATTCAAACTTCTACGAATGGAGTCAACTCGACCTTCAAACATATCAGCCTGAATCAGCTTCGTCTGGTTTGACAACGTTCGAAGGTATTCAAATGCCGCCGCCGTCTGATCATACAACTTCTCGCCGGAGTCAGACCTAGCCACTTGCTTCTTCTTATTCAAAAAATCCTTTAAATCCTCAGCGAGCCCCGAGCTGCTCCATTTTCCACCCATACCATTTAAACGTCCGATCTCTGAATCAGCATAGCGAAAGGCTCGGCTGGGCTCTTTGTACGCATCCGATCGACTTAATTGGTCTAGTATCGCCCAGGCGCTACGGTAGTTGTTAAGACTTCCGTTTCGGTAGTCGTATACCAGTTTAAACATGTCATTTTTACGGCTACTGTACTCTCGCAACAGCGCTGATAGATCCCTGAATACTGGCTTGTAGCGATCCCGGAATTTTTCAAGACTATTTTGAACCTCATCGTATCTGCAAAGACGTAAATATGTGATCGACTGGAGAATATAGCTCTCCGGGAAAAACCTGTTTTCAAAAAATGGAGAGTGAAGGGTGTGAATATTACCCAAGACGTTATTGTGCTTAGCCATCAAGAAAAACGCCCAGCTCGCCTCAAAGATTGCTTGCAACCAGTTGTCAGATTCCCGGGGAATCTGCGCGTAAAATTGCAAGGATTGCGTAAAGCTTTTTGTCTCATAATGCACGCGAGCTATGTTCAAATTCGCCTGCTCTCTGACCCAGGCGTCTGCTCCTGGCGCTGATCTGGCAGCCTCAAAATAACTTATCGCACGGCTATGTGCACCTGCTCGGTTCGCAATAACACCGAGGTGAAATTGAGCTTTTGCATAGTAGGCACTTCCGGACGGAACCTTCTTGAAAAAATCTCCAGCTCTTTCAAACTTCTGCTGGATGAAAGCTTCAGCTCCAATGTAGTAAAAGTAAAAACCACGAGCCCTTCCTGGAATATTCTCGGGCGCCACGCCACCACCACGCACCAATTGCACAATATGTGACTGACCTAAAGCTACGGTGCCATTGATAGCCCCCAACTCCTCTAGAGCCCTCCTAAAATAGGGGTTCATACCGGTCGGGCCCCTGCGCACAATATTCGAAAAAAACTTTGATGCAGAATAATGAAAGCCAAGCGCCTGCAAACTCTTTCCAAGCCCCCACTCCGAATATATTTTTTCCTGAGGAGACTTCGGCGAGGAGTACGACTGAAAGTATTCTGAAGCCGCACCAACGTAATCACGCCTAGCCATAAGCTGTTGCGCTGCCTGGTAGCTGGCCATGGCCGGCTGGGGAAGAATGAGCACGAGACACAAGCTAACCAGACCCAAACTTTGCAAGGCTGAACCAAACAAACTACGCGTTCCTGCCGGACGTCTCATAAGAAGTACCCCGCGCCAAGCTGAAGCGTAATATTTGTCTGAGAATTAGTCGCCTTTGCTGCTGTTTCAGGATCACAGGCAGCATCGGCCACGTTGTATCCAAAAATATGTGCGCGAACATCCCATCGAAGACTGAGTTTTTTGTCCATAAATATTCTCTGCCCAAGACCCGTGTAGAACGTAGGGTAGGCTTTGGTCGTGGGTGACGGCGGACTTGGAACAAAATTCCCCTGGCCAACCTCTGAAGGCTTCGGACAATGGTCATACAAATAATTAATTCCGGTCATCCCAACGCCAGCGGAAAAGAACATATCGAGATAAATCAGTTCACCGGAATCTAATTGATATTTTCCATAAACTGGGGTGTATAGGGCTCCACCCTCCATGAAGTACTGCGTCCGAAGAATCTGAGTCTGAATTTTAAAGTTAGATTTTAATGAGCGTTTGTCATCCTTATCGATACTAAAACCCAGAGCAAAAGCCCCCTCGCCCGCCCATTGCTCCGAAAAGTGGTAATCCAGCAAACCAGTAGCAAGATAGGTGTAGATAAATGACTGATTCATGACCACGCTGAGCTGAGCGCCCGTCTCTAGCCTCGAGGTCTTAGCGAAATACTTCGGCCTAATAACCCGAATTTCATACTTCTCAAACTGCTCCGGAGTGCCCGCGGCAAAGATCGCTGACGACAAAGTACAAAAAGCACAGAGCGCAGCAACAATCGTCGCCGTCACACACTGAACTGCACTATTTTTTCTGAACCAACTGACCATCCCTAGTTAAGTTCCTTCTGCACCATGAGCTTGAACTGCACAAATTCTGCTTGCTGCGCCGCTATCATAATGCGCTTCATGAGCTTGAAACGATGACCCTTATCCATCTCCATGGTCAAAGCACCCGTACTACCTTTAGCAGTGGGGTCATCCGCCTTTACTGTTTTAGCTAGACGTTTGTTGGCTTCAGCAAGTTTTTTTAGCTCGGTAAAAACAGGATAAACAGCGCCCTGGCTTCGATCTTTTTCCGGGACATCGCCAGCGACAATGTCGGCGACCTTCACATCATTGACCCGAACTTCTGTCTTTGTCACGATGATCGATGGGATTTCATCAAGAGCTACGATGGTTGTTGATTGAGGGAGCTCGATACCTGCATCCACATCATGAGACACGGGATCACTCGAGAAGCTCATCAGCAAAAAAGTGATGAGAATCGAGAAAATATCCAACATCGGGTTCAGGTTAAGACTTAAAGTATCCTTACTACCGCCGCCTACACTTGCCATTCACGCATCTCCTACCATTCGGCTAGCCGAAGAAATTCAGGTTGAAGCTCTCACTTAAACATGACGCTGCCCATGACAATCTTGGGATATAAATAAATCTTCGCGTCCAGCTCAGCCCGCTCTTTGTTTTTTGCATCCTTGGCTGGGGGAAATATAGGATCCCCCTCTAATCGCAACATCACGCCATCAAGCACTGCAGCTAACGACTCCCAAGTCACTTCGTCATCACTGGTAACAGTTGCCTTGTCGGTGCCTGCATTTTGCTTTCTAATCTCGGCAAGTTTTTGGTGCATCAGCTTGATGCCATCTGAATTGCTAGGAAACGGAAACTTTTGCAATTGTTCCGGAGCGCGAGTGTATGACGTCTGAATCTCAACTTGCTCTTTGGTGACATCCACAAAGACTTGAAAGACGCGACTGTCTTTTGGATCATCTGGAGGAGGCTGATTAGAAAGAAATGGGACCTGCACGTCGAGTACACCGACCGAGAGAAATACAGCTGAAAACAACAAGAACGTGTTTAACATCGAAAAGATGTCAATAAACGGCATGATGTTAAGCTCTACATCTTTATACGGTAGCGACCGTCTTTTCTTTTTTCTCGACACCGCCTGACCTCCACGACCGTCTCTTTACGGTCGACTAACACTGCGCAAAACTAGAGAACGCAACATGCAAACAACTCGTTAGCGATCACTCTGGGCGATCGCTTCCACCGCGGTGGATTTTCATTTTGCGGTTATAAAGCATATGCAGAAGTCTTGCGGAGTTGGAGTTAATGTCGTCTACAAGAGATGACTGCTTGGTCATCAATATACCGTAGGCAAGGAGAATCAGAAGGGCCGTTCCAAGTCCATAAGACGTTGCAATCAAGGCCTCAGCGATACCCTCTGCAAGTAACGTCTGCTTCTGGGCGCCCGTCGCATTAGCTGCCGCGGCGAACGACTTCATCAAACCGAAAAGAGTACCCATCAAACCTAAAAGAGTGGCGACGTTTGCTGTAGTACCCAGAAAACCAACACCTTTTGTTACCTTTGGAATCGCTTCAAGCGTTGCAAAGTCCATCGCCAGTTCAATTTCCTCAACAGAATCATTGGCGCGCATTAATCCCTGCACCAAAACATCGGGAAGGATCTTGGGCTTTTGCTTCTTACAAAGCCTAATTGCGTTTTCAATAGAATTATTCATGACCATCTTCTGCACGTTACTCATGAAAACCGCACTATTTCCAAGGTCGTATGTCACCCAGTAACGCACCACTCGCTCGATAATAACAATAATCGAATAGAGCCCCACTATGGCAATCGACGCCATAACGGCGGGTCCACCTTCGTGAAACAAGCGTACAATCTTCTCCATATTGACTCTCCTTCAGTCGCGCCCAAATTGCTAATGCTTGGCTTTCACTGATATTTTAAGGACTCAGTTCACCTTAAGTCAACTTTCCCTCGCTTTTTTTGACTGGGAGTGGAATTCCTTGGCGCACTGGTCTAGAATGGCGACATAAAGGGCCAATAACGTTGAATTTTTGAACAGTTTGGGCCCTGGAGTTGTGAATTGTTTAAACGCCAACCATGGGTTGGTTTTCTGGGACAAAGGACCTTGAAGATATGAAGCACAGCCAATCTAACGACGAACTACCCATATTCCTCACGAAGCACAAGGAGTTGCTGGCGTGGGCCCGCAAGAACGCGCTCTGGCCTTACCCTTTCGGCACTGCGTGCTGCGGAATTGAGTACATGTCTGTTGTTGGCCCTAAATACGATATCGCCAGGTTCGGCGCTGAAGTTGTCCGGTTCTCACCGCGACAAGCAGATCTGATGATTGTTGCTGGTACGATCACCGAAAAAATGGCCCCCGTGATCAAGAAAGTGTACGACCAGATGTCAGAGCCAAAATGGGTTATGGCGATGGGTGCCTGCGCATCGAGCGGCGGTTTCTACCGCGCATACCATGTTGTACAGGGTGTCGATCGAATCATACCCGTCGACGTTTATATCGCGGGCTGCCCTCCGACCCCAGAAGCTGTTATTGCAGGTCTCATGACACTTCAGGATAAGATCTCAGCGGACGCAAAAAAACCCGCAGAGGTCTGACGCAAATCATGTCAGAGCCTAACGAGATGCGAGCTTTATTAGTTTTGGAAGTGCCAGGACGCAAACCCCTGGGCTCAGCCATGGCGCTAACAGTAGCCACGAACGGCTGGAAGGTTATTTCAACGTCCTCGGTCCAACAAGCCATCCAAACTATAGAGACAACTCCGGAACTGCGGGCCTTCGTTTGTAACGATCCAAATTTACAAACGTTCAAAGCTGCCCGCTGTCGAGACGACATCACGACAGTTCTCGTGACGGACCTTCCCATGCACGAATACTCAAAAGCCTTAGAGTTGAACGATGTTCAACTAATTGACCATATCATCGCAAATCTCGATACGGAGTGGACATCAGCGGATATCGCTATCACCCTGCAAAAAATTCTGCGACGCGACATCTTTGGAATTGAAAAATACCTTAGTCCCGAATCCAACATTCAGAAGCACATCGTAAAGGGCTCAGCCGATAGAGAGGTTTTAAACAAGACTGTTCTAGAATGGGTCGACGCCTGTGGCGCTGGAAAAAACATATCAAGAATGGCCCACGGAATATCGGAAGAGCTGTTGATGAATGCTATTTATGACGCGCCCGTTGCAGGCGGTCGAACCCACTACGAGGACATGGAACGCACGTCAAAACGGGAATTACTACCCGACGAATGGGCCACTCTGAAATTTGGTATCGATAGCCGTCTTCTTGCCATTTCAATTGAGGATCCTTTCGGGGCATTCTTACGGGACAAGTGGTTTTCATACTTACGAAAGGCTTTGCGACGCAACGATTCTGATAACCTTATTGACACAAAAAAGGGCGGCGCTGGCTTAGGGCTTTTTAAAATGCTTTATAGTAGCCACGGCGTCGTATGTAACGTCGATCCTGGTAAAAAAACGGAAGTTATAATTTTAATCAATCTATCGATGCCAATTCGCGACTTTATTCACATGCCTCGGTCAATTCACTACTTTAAAATCTGACATATCTTTGAGATAGTTCCACCCACCCTAGTTTTATTGGAGATTAAATATGGCAAAAATTCGAGTCAAAAATCCAGTTGTTGAAATGGATGGAGACGAAATGACCCGCATCATATGGGCCGAGATCAAAAACAAGCTGATCCATCCTTTCTTGGACCTTGATATCAAGTATTTTGATCTTGGTATGGAAAATCGCGATAAAACCGACGACAAGGTGACCATTGAAGCTGCTGAAGCCATCAAGAAATACGATGTCGGTATAAAATGTGCGACGATTACACCAGATGAGGCGCGCGTTAAAGAGTTTAATCTTAAGAAAATGTGGAAAAGCCCCAATGGCACCATCAGAAACATCCTAGGCGGAACCGTATTTAGAGAACCGATCATCTGCTCAAATGTTCCAAGAATTGTTCCTAACTGGAAAAAACCAATCGTGGTAGGTCGCCACGCACATGGCGACCAATATAAAGCTACCGATGTGAAAATATCTGGCCCTGGAAAGCTTAAGATGGTTTTTGAACCCTCTGCTGGCGGGGCAACACAGACCTGGGATGTCATGGATTTCAAAGCGCCAGGTATTGCCATGGGAATGTACAACACCGATGAAAGCATTGAAGGCTTTGCACGGAGCTGTTTTGCTTATGGACTAGATCGCAAGTTCCCAGTCTACCTGTCGACCAAAAACACGATTCTTAAGGTATATGACGGTCGATTTAAAGACCTATTCCAGCAGATTTTCGACAGTGAATTTAAAGATGCTTTTGCAAAAGCTGGTATCACTTATGAGCATCGCCTGATCGATGACATGGTGGCAGCCGTTTTAAAATGGGAAGGCGGAATCGTCTGGGCGTGTAAAAATTATGACGGTGATGTGCAATCGGATACGGTCGCTCAGGGTTTTGGCTCCCTGGGGCTTATGACGTCTGTGCTCATGTGTCCAAATGGTCGAACGATCGAGACTGAAGCCGCGCATGGCACGGTAACTCGTCACTACCGCGATCACCAAAAGGGCAAACCTACATCAACGAACCCAATCGCATCAATTTTTGCCTGGACCCAGGGCCTTGCTCACCGCGGCAAACTCGATGGAACTCCAGAAGTAACGGAATTCGCAAAAAAGCTCGAGCAGGTTTGCGTGCAAACAGTTGAAGCGGGTCACATGACAAAAGATCTCGCCGTATGTATTCACGGCAACAACCCCCCGGCTGGAAGCTTCCTTTACACGACAGACTTCCTCGGAAAACTCGCTGAAAATATGCAAAAAAATATGCGCTAGAGAAACTGGCTTACTTAATTGTGCCGCTTGTCCCGAGAGCTCTCTAGCCCTCGGGCATTTTTTTATTTTGATTTCTGACCCTTACAATGTGCCTGGCGGACACCCTCACCGAAACCTTATGTCCAGGCTCTATGAAATTAACTCAGTGCTTGAAAATCACCTGCCCCTACCACATGCCCTTGCCCGGTCATACG